>JBDSNK010000069.1:0-9460 GCA_039915385.1 Dokdonella sp. | reverse complement strand
AGCCGCGATACTTTTTGCGAGAAGAGCATCGCGGCTGAAGCCGCTCCTACACAGCCCAACTGAATTTGTGGAAGAGCCGGAAGGCGAGCTGGTCTTGTCCAGTGACGCAGAGCACCACCACCCAAGGCTCTCGCACAAGATCCATTTGCAAAACAAATGCTGAATGATGGTTGCAGGCGAAACTATCCTGAAAGCTTCGCCGCTCTATTCTCATCCTGCGGTTCGGCGTTGAGGTTCTCCCCAACCTCTCTCCCCAGCCACCGCCCAATCGGCCCGCCTCTCCCCAAGGCGGGCCGATTTCTTTTGATGGCCATGCCTGTTGCCTAGCGCGGTCGGCGTGCCGGCGACCAGCGCGAAAGCGCTTCGCGCGTACGCAGCCGACCCAGTTCGATGAGCTCCTCTGCGCGATGGAATTCGTGAAACGCGCAGGCATTGCGTGGGATCGTGATCAGCAAATCCGGCGGCTGCGCCGCGAGCTTCAGACGCGTGATCGTCTCCTGCACGATGTCGAGCGAGCGCGCGAACAACTCGAATGCGCCCGGTTCCTGCGCGGCCGCGCGGCGAGCGCGCTTTTGCATGCGCGCCTCGATGAAACGGGCGATGCGCCGGCCATAACGTCCGTGCACGGACGCTGCTCCCTGCTCGATCGTCGGCAGCGGTTGCGGTGCTTCGCCGCCCATCGATCCGCTATTGCGATCCGTGGCGCGCATGGGTTCCGGCGGCGCATTGACGTCGACCGCGATGGTCGCATCGGTCAAGTCACGCAGAGTCGGCGACACAGGCAATGGATTGAGCAGTCCGCCGTCGACGAGCAAGCGTCCCTGATACCGGTGCGGGCGGAAGATCGTCGGTATCGCGATTGACGCACGCACCGCGTCGAACAACGGCCCGCGTGAGAACCACACCTCGCGTTGTGCATCGAGATCAACAGCGACCGCGGTGTACGGGATCGGCAAATCCTCGATGTCGACTTCGCCGATCAATTCCTTCAGCGCCGCGATGATGCGATCGCCCTTGATGAAACCTCCGCCGGTCCAGGTCCAGTCGAGCAGGCGCAGCACGTCCAGACGCAGCATCGGACGCACCCACTGGCTGAACTCGGGCAGCTTGCCACTCGCATGGATGCCGCCGACGAGCGCGCCCATCGAGCTGCCCGCGATCGAACCGATCGCGTATCCCTGCGCCTGCAGTTCCTCGATCACGCCGATATGCGCATAGCCACGCGCGCCGCCGGAGCCGAGCACCAACGAGATGCTGAGTTCGATCGCGCTGGGAACGGTCGGCAACGGGGGCGGCAGAGCGGTGGGTTCGCTAGCGGTGGAATCGCCAGCGTTCGATTGTGCATGCGTCATGAGGGTCGACTCACTGTGCAGTCTGGTAGGCGCCGAGTGCGAGCTGCAGCAGGATCTTCATTTCCTCGCGCAGGCTCACCGGGGCAACGACTTCCGCATCCGGTCCGTACTTGAGCACGTCCATCAGCAGCTCGCGCGAATTTGAATACGGCAACTTGAGCTCATAGCGCCCATCGGGCAAGCGTGCACCCTGCTGCTGCGAATGCCAATGCTCGTCGGCGACCCAGCGCGATGCATGCGGCGAAAAACGAATCGTCGCCCAGGCCTTGGGTGTGCCGGAAAAGATGCCGTAGCTCGACGCCAGGTGTGCATCGAGTTCGCCGGTTTCTCGATCGAGCGCGACCTCATCGATGAGTTGCGGTTCGCGGATGCGGTCGAGGGCGAAACTGCGCAATGCATCGCGACTGTGATCCCAGGCATCGAGATACCAGTTGTCGCGATAGTGAGCGAGGCGCTGCGGCGATGCGATGCGCTCGGTTTGCGTATCGGTCGAGCGGGCGCGGTAGCGGAATTTCACACGCTGCCGATTCAGCAGAGCACTCGCCACCGTGCGGAATGCAGCCTGGTCGAGCGTGCGCGAACCACTGGCAAGTACGCGGATACGCTCGATCGGCAACGCGCGACCGCTGGAATGGTCGGACAACAGGCGCTCGATGCGCGCGCGAAACGGCGCGAGCGCGCCGGCGAGCACACCGGGATCTGAGCGCCCGAGCAGTTCGTTAAGCGCGAGCAGAGCGGCCAATTCCTCGCTGCTCAGCCAGAGCCCCGGCAGTTCGAATCGCTCCGCCTCGTCAGCCAGGTAGCGAAACGACGACGCGTCTTCGCCGTATTCGATCGGTGCGCCGAGTGCGTCGCGCAGGAATGCGACGTCGCGATAGAGCGTGGCGCGCGAGCACGCCAGTTCGTCCTTCAATCGCGCGAACGAAACCGGATAGCGCGCCGACTTCAGGATGCGATGCAGGGTCAGGATGCGTTCGTAGCGGTCCATCTGGAGGCGTGTCCCGAAGCTGGGCGAGTTTGCGTACTATCCGCCTAGTTTGTCACAGCCCTTCACCATTGCTCTGGAGAGTCGCATGCCCCTCCTCACGAAGACCCTCGCCGGCCTGTCGCTGGCCTTGACCTGCGCCGTTGCCGATGCCGCGCCGAAGGACGACTTGCACGAAGCCTTCGGCAGATTCCTCAAGGCACGCAGTTTTCACGCCACCGTCACCGATATCAAGAAAGGCGAACAGATCTCGGCGATGGATTTCGTCGCGCCCGACCGCTATCGCCTCAAGTCCGCGCGTGGACCCGAGCAAACCATCATTGGCGATGCGATCTACATGGACATGAACGGCAAGCTGACGCGCCTGCCGGTACCCGGCGTCGGCAAGATGACCGCGCAGTTTCGCAACGAGGATTTCCTGCACGAGGTCGAAGGCGGAATGAACGTGCAGGCGTTGCCCGACGAAGCCGTCGACGGCGAATCCACCAAGGTATACGCCTACACGACGACCAAGCCGGCGAAGTCGGATGCAAAAACCTGGATCTCTGTGAAAACCGGCTTGCCGATCCAGATCGAATCGACGGGCAGCTTCATGGGACACAGCGCGACCACCCGCGTGCGCTATTCGAACTTCGACGACCCTTCGATCAAGATCGACGCGCCGAACTGAGCACACTGCGCCAAACGCCGTGCCGGCCGAGGGCTTACAGCGGTCAGCGCGGCCCGTTCTTCGGCGGCATGACTTGCTCGTCCTCGATCGCGTGCTTGCGCGCTGCTTCGCGACTGTCCTGCCACTGTTGCTCCAGATCGGCGCCGCTGATCTTCCCCTTGCCGACGCGTGTGCTGACCTTGATCAACCACGCCGGCGGATGGTCAGCGGTTGGCGCAGGCGCATCGCCTGCGTTGGACATGGCCAGATCCGACAGGGTCTTGAGGCCGATCAGCACATACAGAATGGCGTACGGCGAATCCGTCATCGCCGCGGCGAACATGCCGAAAATGATGGCCAGGTGCAGCACCAGCAAGCGCCCCATGCGCTGTTGCGCATACGCACGCATCCACGCAAAGGGGCGCATGCGCATTCCTGTCAGGTCTAGGCAGAACTCGACGGCGAGGACGCCAACCAGCAGACGTGCGCCGTGCCCAAACGCGACGAAGTCAAAGCCCCATATCGGCGAATCGGGATGCTTCATCGCGAAGATGTAAGTGAGCCCGACTACGAAAATTCCGTGCGCGAACGTGAACACGAAAGCAACCCCCGCGTAGTCGCGCAGCATCACGGAACGCTTGCCAAGGTTCCCCGGTGACGGCGTCAGCTGGCCCTCGCGCCAGTGCCCTTTCCGACGCGTGAGTAGGCAATGCGCGGCGATGCGCAAGCAGGTAAAGATCGCAATCAGCAGGCTTTCGAGCCAGTACAAAACGAGGACATTGCTTGCCGACCAGCCATAGCGCAGCACGCCGATGATTGGAATCGCGTTGCTGATCAGTAGCGTCACCATGCGCGAAGTGCGCATGCCGACTTTCTGCAGCGCCGATGGCGTGGTGGTGGATTCAAGCGGCATGGTTGCGTTCCCGGGACACGTCCCTTGCTAAACACGGTTTCGCACGCAAACCGACATTCCACGCTCGACGCGAGCGATCGCTAGCGCTTGGAGACATGGCGATTGTCTGCGACGTACCAGCGCCAAGGCGCATCGATCGCGCGCGAAATGCCCACGCGCGGCGTGACGACGGGATCAGTCGGCGGCGGCGTGCCGTCGCTCGCGATGCGGTATCGCCCGGCCACCAGGTCGGTACCGTCATCGGCGCCGCTGATGTCGAACGCCTGGCACAGGCGCGCCGGCCCGCTGCAGAGTTCGCGCTCGTTCTTCGCGCGCGGTCGGCGCAAGCGCATCTGCTCAAGTCCGCCCAATGGCTGCACTGCGCGCAGCAGGACACCAATACCGACGCCTTCATCGCCGCAGGCGGTATTCGCGCACCAGTGCATGCCGTAGGTGAAGTACACGTACATATGTCCGGGCGGCCCGAACATTGTCGCGTTGCGCGCTGTCTTGCCGCGAAACGTGTGCGCAGCCTCGTCGACAGCGCCGCAATAAGCTTCCGTTTCGACAATGCGGCCACGGCATCCGTCCGGGCCAAGCAGAATCTTGTTGAGTAAATCAGGAGCGACCTCGCGCGAATCGCGCCGATAGAATGTGCGCGGCAGAATTTCGTCGCCGGGCGCGTTTACGCGTCGGCTGCCGCGCGTGGATGGGAGGTCATCGCGAAGCCGCACGTTGCACCCCTCACTATCGGAACCACGATTGTACGCAGGCTTGCGCTTCGAGGTGCCAAGCGCTGCGAGTGATATGAAAATGCCTCGATCTCATGACTGGACAAGCTCGCAGCCAGTCGCTTCCGTTACCATGGCCGTCCTGCGAACGATGGCCCCAGTCGTGCCCCACGCCAGACTCGAACTGAACAAGCCGACCGGCGACGAGGTCAAGACCACGACCTGCTACATGTGCGCGTGCCGTTGCGGCATCCGAGTCCATCTCAAGGACGGTCGCGTCCGCTACATCGACGGCAACCCGAAACATCCGGTCAATCGCGGCGTGATCTGCGCCAAGGGTTCGGCTGGCATCATGCAGCACTACTCGCCCGCACGACTCTCCAAGCCGCTGCTGCGCGTCGGCGAACGAGGCGCGGGCGAATTTCGTGAGATCGAGTGGGACGAGGCGCTCGCGCTTGCGACGCAGTGGCTCGGCGACATTCGCGCGCGCGATCCCGACCAGCTTGCGTTTTTCACCGGTCGCGACCAATCGCAGGCGCTGACCAGCTGGTGGGCGCAAGCGTACGGCACGATCAACTACGCTGCGCATGGCGGCTTCTGCTCGGTCAACATGGCCGCTGCCGGCATGTACACGCTTGGCGGTTCGTTCTGGGAATTCGGTGAACCGGACTGGGACCTGACCAAATACCTGATGCTGTGGGGCGTCGCCGAGGATCACGATTCCAATCCGATCAAGTTGGGCCTGGGGAAATTGAAGGCGCGCGGCGCGAAGATCGTCGCGATCAACCCCGTGCGCACTGGCTATGGCGCGATCGCGGACGAGTGGGTGCCGATCAATCCGGGTACCGATGGTTTGCTCGCCGGCGCCCTTATCCATGAATTGCTGCGCACGGATCGGATCGATCTCGACTATCTCGTGCGATACACGAATGCGCATCATCTGGTGATTCGCGCGCCTGGTGCAGCGGATGATGGAATGATCGCGCGCGATGTGGAGGGCCATGCGCTGTGCGCTGCTCGCGAATCGACCGCGAGCGATGCTCATGCGACCGAATCGAAAGCGCCGTCGCACATCATGCGTGCGGACGCCATCGATATCGCGCCGCTGGTCGTCGGCGAATACACCTTGCCCGATGGCCGCTCCGCGATACCCGCATTCCAGCTATTCGCAGAACGCTATCTTGCACAGGAGTACGCGCCCGAATCGGTCGCAGAGGCCACCGGTGTTACCGTCGAGACGATCCGCCGCCTCGCGCGCGAGCTGGCTGAAACGGCGTTCGATCAGTCGATTACGCTGAAACAGCGCTGGACCGATGCCTGGGGCCGCGAGCACGCCGAGATGATCGGTCGCCCGATTGCGATGCACGCGATGCGTGGCATCTCGGCGCACGCGAATGGATTCCACACCTGCAGGACGCTGCATCTGCTGCAGATGCTGCTCGGCGCGATCGATACACCGGGTAGCTTCCGCTATCAGCCGCCGTATCCGAAGTCCGCGCCGCCGCCGAACCGGCCCGGCAAGACACGCCGGCCCAATGGCACGCTCGATGCGGGTCCTCTGGGCTACGTGCATGCACCGGAAGATCTCGTCGTCGATGCGCAAGGCGACCCGCGGCGCATCGACAAGGCCTTCTCGTGGGAACATCCGTTTGCCGCGCACGGCATGCTGCAGAACGTGATCGCGAACGCGCACGCGGGCGACCCGTATCGCATCGACACCTTGTTCCTGTTCATGGCCAACATGGGCTGGAACTCGGCGATGAACACGACGGCGACGCGGCAGATGCTGTGCGACCGCGACCCGGCCACCGGCGAATATCGCATTCCCCACATCATCTACGCCGACGCCTACGATTCGGAAACCGTTGCGTTCGCAGACCTAGTGCTGCCGGATACCACGTATCTCGAACGCCACGACTGCATCAGCCTGCTCGACCGTCCGATTTCGGATGCCGACTGCGCCGCGGATGCGATCCGCCAGCCGGTGATGCAACCGGATCGCGACGTGCGTCCGTTCCAGGATGTGTTGCTCGAACTCGGCGCGCGACTCAAATTGCCCGGCCTCGTCGACGACAGCGGCTCCGCGAAATATCCGCGTGGCTACGCGCAATACATGGTTGAACACGAACGCGCACCCGGCGTCGGTCTGCTCGCCGGCTGGCGTGGCGCGGACGGCGCCAGCGAAGGCATCGGCGCACCGAATCCGGATCAGCTCGCGCGCTATATCGAACACGGTTGCCATTGGCATCGCGAGATTCCCGCCGCGGCTCGCTACTACAAAATGGCCAATCGCGATTACCTGGAATGGGCCAAGGCGCTCGGCTTCGTCGGCTCGACGCAACCGATCGTGATGCAGTTCTATGCGGAAACGCTGCAGAAGTTTCGGCTGGCTGCGCAGGGTCATGGCGCTGCACAGCCACCGGGGAAAGATCGTGAGCGCGTGGCGCGGTTCTTTGATCCGTTGCCGTTTTGGTATGGGTCGCTCGAAGAAGCAAAAGCCCCCTCACCCCAACCCTCTCCCCAGACGATAGAGCCGTCCGGGGCGAGGGAGAATGCACTGGCACCGACTCTCCCGCCGATAGAGCCGTTAGGGGAGAGTGAGTATCCGTTGTGCGCCATCACCCAGCGCCCGATGTTCATGTATCACTCGTGGGGTTCGCAGAACAAATGGTTGCGCCAGATCGCGACGCGCAATTACCTGTATCTGCATCCGCACACGGCAGCCGCAAACGGCGTTGCGGACGAAGACTGGATCTGGCTTGCGGCCCCGCGGGGGCGCATCCGCGTGCAGGCGAAACTGCATGCGGGCACGGCGCCGGGTACGGTGTGGACCTGGAACGCGATCGGCAAGCGCAGGGGCGCATGGAAGCTCAGCGCCGATGCGCCCGAAAATGTCGACGGTTTCCTGCTCAACCACCTGATCGACGAGTCGCTGCCTGCGCCCGATGGCAAGACACGTTACGCGAATGCTGATCCCGTGACGGGACAGGCGGCCTGGTTCGATCTGCGCGTGCGCATCGAACGTGACAAAACCCCACGCGTCGATGGCCATCGCATCGAACTCGTTGCGGTCGAAGGATTGACATGACCCTGCAGGCCTGGATGACCCTCGCCATCGTGATCGGTGCAATCACGTTGTTCGCCAGCGAGAAAGTGCGCATCGATCTGGTCGCGCTGATCGTGCTCGTACTACTGGTCGTGCTCCATCTCGTCTCGCCGGACGAGGCGCTGGCGGGTTTCAGCAATGAAGCGACGGTGACAGTGGCTGCGATGTTTGCGCTCAGCCTCGGCATCGAACGCTCCGGTGCACTGGAACCGCTCGGACGACTGCTCTCGCGCATTCGCCAACCGTGGCTGCTCACGCTCGCATTGATGCTCGCGATCGCACCGATGGGCGCGTTCGTGAAGAACATCGCACTGGTGGCAACTTTCCTGCCTCTCGCGTTGCGCGTATGCGCGAACACGCGCACATCACCGGGTCGCGTGCTGATGCCGATGGCCTTTGCAGCACAGATGGGCGGCGTGTGCACCTTGATCGGCACTTCATCGAATCTGCTGGCAGACAGCATTGCGCAGAAGCACGGCCTGCCGCCATTTGGGGTGTTCGAATTCACGCGCATGGGTGTTTTGCTTGCCGTCGTCGGCATCGTCTACTTGATGCTGATCGGACGCTGGCTGCTGCCGCGCGACCTCACGACCAATCTGCCGATGGAAACCCAGGTCGGCAAGTACGTAACCGAACTCAAGCTTGCCGCGACGTCCCCGCTGGTCGGGCAGACCATTGCCGATGCGAAACTCGGCGAAAAATACGCTGTCTATCCTCTCGAACTGCTGCGTGGCGACCAGCATATGTGGTCGCCGCGTTCGCAGCGACTCGAGGTCGGCGACGTGCTGCTCGTGCGCGGCGACTGGGAAAAGATCGAGGAACTGCGCGCGAGTGCAAACCTCGAACTGGATCCGGAAAACCGCTATGGCCCCGACCACGGGCGCGCGCGCGTACTCGTCGAAGTCATGGTCAAGCCGGACACGATCATCGACGGCCGCACGCTCGGCGAACTCGATTTCCAGCGCAACCACGATGCGATCGCACTCGCGATCCACCGCCGCGGGCGCATCCTGCGCGAAAAACTGAAAGACGTGCGCCTTGCCGTCGGCGATGTGCTCCTGCTCCTGGTCGGCAATACCGCAGCCGACGCGGTGCGTGGCGACGAACGCCTGGTCGTGCTGAGCGAGCGCGAAGACATGCGCCGGACGCCGCGGCGCGCACTCGCCGCCATCGCGATCATGGCGGGCGTCGTCATCCTCTCCGGTTTGCACTGGCTGCCGATTCCGATAGCCGCAATTGCCGGGGCCGTGGCAATGGCGATCGCTGGTTGCTTCGGACGCAAGGATCTGTACGAGGGCATCGACTGGAAAATCATCATCCTGCTCGCAGCGATCCTGCCGCTCGGCACCGCTATCGAGAGCAGCGGCCTCTCCGAAACCCTCGTCGGCGCAGGCATGCACCTCGTCGGCTCGCACGGTCCGCTTGCCGCCTTGCTGATGGTGTATCTGCTCACGGCCGTTCTGACCGAACTCATGGGCCACAACCCCTCGGTCGTGTTAATGGTCGGCATCGCGATTTCAGTCGCGCATTCGGCCCACGCCGATCCAAAGCCCTTCGTGATCGCGGTCGCGTTCGCTGCTGCAACGTCGTTTGCAACCCCGGTCGGCTACCCGACCAATACGATGGTCTACTATGCCGGCGGCTACCGCTTCACCGATTTCATGAAGGTCGGCATTCCACTGATCGCGGTGTTCTGCGCGCTGTCGATGATCCTGATTCCGTATTTTTGGCCGCTGCAACCATGA
>JBDSNK010000067.1:0-7687 GCA_039915385.1 Dokdonella sp. | reverse complement strand
CAGATCAACTCCCGATCAGGCGTACGGAAAGAATGCCGTCGATCGCCGCGATCTTCGCGACCAGGGTATCGGGGACCGGAGAGTCGGCATCAATCAGGCTGTAAGCAAGTTCACCGCGCGAGGCGTTGTGCATCTGCGCGATGTTGACGCCCGCTTCGCCCAGCGCGTGCGAGAGCTGTCCGATCATGTTCGGGCGATTGCTGTTCGCGACACAGATGCGCGCACTGCCGGCACGCGCCATGCGCGTCTCGGGAAAATTCACCGAATTGCGCACGTTGCCGTTTTCGAGGAAATCGCGCAGTTGATCGACGACCATCAATGCGCAGTTCTCTTCGGCCTCACCGGTAGAAGCACCGAGGTGCGGCAAGGCGATCACGCGGGGATCGCCGAGCAAATCCGATTCCGGAAAATCCGAAACATATCGACCGATCCGACCATCGGCGAGGCCACGGCGCAGTGCTGCCGCATCGACGATGCCTTCGCGGGCGAAGTTCAACACGACAAGTCCCGGCCGGATGGTGTCGAGCGCCTGAGCACCGAACACGCCCTTGGTCTTGTCGTTGAGCGGCACGTGGAACGTCAAGTAGTCGGAGGCGGCAAACAATTCGTTCAACGAACCCGCCTTGGCGACTTCGGCCGACAACTGCCATGCGCCATCGACGGTCATGTGTGGATCGAAGCCGACGACGCGCATACCGAGCGCATACGCCGCATTCGCGACCTTGACACCAATGGCGCCGAGGCCGACCACGCCGAGCGTCTTGCCCGAGAGTTCAGCGCCTACGAAGCGCTTCTTCTCGGCCTCGACGCGATGATGCAAGTCCTCGCCCGCGGTGAGGTCGCGCACGAATCCGAGTGCATCGGCGATGTTGCGCGCTGCCAGAAGCATGCCCGCGACCACGAGTTCCTTCACCGCATTGGCGTTGGCGCCTGGCGCGTTGAATACCGGCACTCCGCGAGCCGACATATCCGTCACCGGGATATTGTTGGTGCCTGCTCCCGCACGGGCGACGGCCTTCACGCTCGCTGCGATGGGCGTCTTGTGCATGTCGGCGGAACGGACCAGGACCGCATCCGGTTCCGCAACTTCATTTGCCGTGCTGTAGAGATTTGCCGGCAGGCGATCGAGGCCATGGCGCGAGATGTTGTTGAGGGTCTGGATCTTGAACATGGGGATGTCCTGCGAAGTCGTCACCCCGGCTTTTGCCCGGATGGCAAAGGTGATTGATGAAGCTGCGATCTGTCAGCCGTTTCGACGCGCGAAATCACGCATGAAATCGACGAGCGCCTGGACGCCCTGGATCGGCACCGCGTTATAGATCGAGGCACGCATGCCGCCGACCGCACGGTGGCCTTTGAGAGACAGCAGTCCGGCCGCTTCCGATTCCTTCAGGAATGGCGCATCGAGTTCCTCGCGCGGCAGCGTGAAGGGAATGTTCATCCACGAACGCGCTGACTTCTCGACGGGGTTCTTGTAATAGGCAGACGCGTCGATGTAGCCGTATAGCAGCTCGGCCTTCGCTCGATTGCGCTCGCCCATCGCGGCGACGCCACCATGCTGCTTGACCCACTTGAACACCAGGCCGGCGAGATACCAACCCCAGGTATTGGGCGTGTTGAGCATCGAACCCTGCGCCGCATGTTCGGCATAGTTGAAGATCTTCGGAATGTCTTTCGGGCAACGTTCGAGCAAATCGTCGCGCACGATGACGACGACCAGGCCGGACGGCCCGATGTTCTTCTGCGCACCGGCATATAGCAGTGCGTATTTCGACACGTCCAGCGGACGCGACAGGATCGTCGACGACACATCGCCAATCAGCGGCACGTTGCCGACGTCGGGGACGTCGAGGAATTCGACACCGCGGATTGTTTCGTTCGGTGTCACGTGGGCGTATGCGGCAGCCGGGTCGAGGTCCCACTCGGCGCGCGCAGGGATGCGGTCGTAGTTGGTCGCGGCGGAAGTCGCCGCGATGCGGACCTGCGCCAGCGCCTTCGCTTCCTTGGCGGCCTTCTCGCTCCAGTCGCCGGTCAGCACATAGTCGACCGTCTGTTCGCGGCGCGCAAAATTGAGGGGAATCTGGGCGAAATGCTGGGTCGCACCACCCTGCAGGAACAACACCTTGTAGTTCTCCGGCACCGCCAGCAGGTCGCGCAGGTCTCGTTCGGCCTGTTCCGCCAACGCAACGAAGTCCTTGCCGCGGTGGCTGATCTCCATCACTGATGCACGCGCACCGCGCCACTCGAGCATTTCGGCCTGGGCCTGACGCAACACCTCTTCCGGCAGCGCGGCTGGGCCAGCGCTGAAGTTGAATGCACGACTCACGGGAACCTCCTGGGCAGAGCTGGAGATTATGTCGCGTCGCAGCATCGAGGCAAGGGGCGCAGCCATGAATTCGACCCATAGGCGCAAATTTCATGAATCGTCGCCCAATGACCGTTGCCGAAATCGCATCCGGAGCGAGCAGCGCCGCGAAATGTTTTATGCGACCGGGCGGTCTTGGATGCCATAGACGGAACGGCATCCTCGTCTCAAGCGAGTCGCCAACGGTCGAATCGACTGGTTGGCGCCGCGATTCCAACAACTCCTGTTTCCCCACAGCCAGCACTCCACAAGGATTGACTCCATGAGCAAAATCGACAGAAACGATGCAGCGGACCCCACTCGGCGACGCCTGCTGGTCGGCGGCGCGGTGCTCGCGACACTGGGCGTGGTGGGTCTGCGCAAGTGGGCGATGCCGAACGCTCATGCCGAAGCGGCCGAGCATTTTGAGGTCATGCACACCGACGAGGAATGGAAAACGCTGCTGACGCCTGCGCAATACAGCGTGCTCCGCCAGCAAGGCACCGAGCGCGCCTTCACCAGCCCGCTCGATCACGAGAAACGCAATGGCACGTTCGCCTGCGCTGGCTGCGCGCTCGACCTGTTTTCGTCGCAAACCAAATTCGATAGCGGAACGGGCTGGCCCAGTTTCTGGAAGCCGCTTGCGAATGCGGTCAAGGAAACGCGCGACTCGACGCTGGGTATGCTGCGCACCGAGATCCAATGTCGGCGCTGCGGAGGCCATCTCGGGCACGTGTTCGATGATGGTCCGCGCCCAACCGGCTTGCGCTATTGCATGAACGGCGTGGCTCTGACTTTCAAAGCGGCTGCATGACGGCGTGATGTGGATCACTTCATGATCCTCCGCGTTCTGGCCCACCTTGGTGGCGTACTCACGACACTCAGCCCGTGAATCCTTCCGGTGGTGCCTTTCGTGTTCGCGCGTGCCGGCCAACCATTCCTGCGCAGCGGCCTGCGGTGGCGGCACGGCGCAACGGACCTGTCAATTGATTCGATTGAGCGGCGAGATCATGAATCACACCTTTGACATCCCATCCCTCGATCCCGGCGCGCAGGCCCTCGCATTCACGTTGGGATAATCCGTCGCTGCCAGAGACAACGAGATCCATCAGGAGATAGCAATGAACACACGTTTTGAGAATGCCACGCGACCACTGCTCTATCTCGCCCTCCTGGCATTGCCAGCCATGCTTTTGTGGCAGGTATCTGCACGCTCGCAGGAACCTGCGATCGTCATTCCCGCGCCAGCCCTCGATGAATCCGCGCAGTCCGTGGCTTCCGGGAAAGCGGTGTTCGCAGGCGGCTGTTTCTGGGGCGTGCAAGGCGTGTTCCAGCACGTGAAAGGGGTCACCAAGGTGGTGTCGGGGTACGCGGGTGGCGGCGGCGATACCGCTCGCTACGAGGCTGTCGGCAGTGGCGATACCGGACATGCGGAATCGGTCGAAATCACCTACAACCCGAAGCAGGTTACCTATGGTCAACTGCTGCAGGTCTACTTTTCGGTTGCTCACAATCCGACCGAGCTGAACCGACAGGGACCGGACAGCGGCTCACAGTACCGTTCGACGATCTTTGCCGCGAATGACGAACAACTCAAGGTTGCGCAAGCCTACATCGCGCAACTTGACAAGGTTCACGCATATTCTGCGCCGATCGTCACGACGCTGGAACAGGGCAAGACGTTTTATCCAGCGGAGAGCTACCACCAGGACTACCTGACGCTCAATCCCGGCGCGCCTTACATCGTCTTCAACGACCTGCCGAAGATCGAGAACCTCAAACGTCTCTTTCCCGACAGATACCGCGAAGCTCCTGCCCTGGTGCGCGTATCGGTGCATTGAAGAAACCCAGCCGCGGTAATTGAACGAATCGCTCCAGATGTCGGCGGGACGCCTGCAAACGTCCCGCTAAATGCCGCGATGGATCAGTAACACGAACCCGAGGGCGATCAGGGCTGCGGCGCCTAGAAGCCACCAAATGGCGCGTTCCGCCGGCGCGGGTTCGATGGCCGAGTCGGCGCCAGGCACGGTGTCGAGGGACTCTGCACCCGCCAACGACTCGCTGCTGCGGACTTCGCCACGCAGGGGCAATCCGGGCGCTTCGACGACGAAATGACTGCGCTCGAATACAAGCTGGTCGCCCGGGTAAACGATGGCGTTCCTGACTCGCACACCGTTCACCATGCTGCCAGCGGAAGCCGACAAGCTGCGCAAATAGATCGCATCCCCGACGTTCTCGACCATGGCATACCTGGTGGCGATCTGTGGCTCACTGATGACCAAGCCGCAATCGGCGCCACTGCCAACCGTAAGCCGCGAATTCACCGCGATCGCCTTGCCGAAGTGGCTACCTGAAACACCACGCAGGATGACCCTGGCCGGGCTTGCCGAGGCCGTGGATGCAGGCGCTTCGGGTGGCAGCGTGGTTTCCATCGAGTCGTCACGATCCGTCTTGACCACGATCGTTACGGTGCCCAGGCACAGCACGTCGCCGCAACGAATCAGCGCTTTCTCGCGGACGGGTCGCGCATTCAGATGGGTACGAACGGCTGATTCCAGCACGTCGAGCACGATACCGCGTGCATCGACGGTCAGACGTGCATGTCGCGCGGCTACGTCTTTGCCGACCAGGACCAGCGTATTGCCGTCCGCCCGGCCGAGACTTGCGACGCCGGCATCGAGGACGAAATCGGCATGTTCGCCGTTGGCAAAACTGAGTCGCATCGCTTCAAATTCGTTGGCTGAGCGCGGGACATTATCACAGCATTCGCGAATCGCCGGCAGATGTCGTGCGCGATGCCGCGGTGCGACTACGCAGAGATCCCCGGGTCGGGCATCATGCGTCGCATTGCAACTCGACCATCAGGAATACCATGGCCACCATCGACATTCGCCGCCCGCACAAATTGAGCCTGAAGGTTGCGAAAGCCGCCGTCGAACGCGTCGCGAAGGGCATAGCAAAAGAATATGGCGTAGACCACGAATGGAGCGGCAATCAGCTCAATTTCAATCGCAGCGGCGTGAAGGGGCATATCGCCGTGGCCAAGGAGGAAGTCCACGTCCGCGTCGAACTCGGTTTTCTCATGGGTGCGCTGAAATCGGTCATCGAGCGAGAAATCGTCAGCCAGCTCGATAAACACGTTCCGTAGGCCGGAGGCCTCGATCGACGTAGTGTGTCTGCTCTAACGCAAACCGCGAAAGTCCCCGCTACTCGCGGCAATCGCCGCGTACAGGCGACCCGAGGACACGACCATGGCAGCGAAACCCAAGCTCAAGACCCGTAGCAAGACGCAGGATGCCGCCACCGAGGCACGCAGCGTCAGCAAGACCGTGATGGACTCGGCGCAACAGATCTGGTTGGCCGGCCTCGGTGCCTTCGCCAAGGCGCAGGAAGAAGGCGGCAAGTTGTTCGAAGCGCTGGTCAAGGAAGGCGCTGCGCTCGACGCGAAGACGCGCAAGTTCACCGAAGCCAAGGTCAACGAAGTACGCGGCAACGTCGAGACAACCCTTGGCCAGGCGCGCGAGCGCAGTCAGGAGACCTGGGACAAGCTTGAAAAGGTGTTCGAGGACCGCGTTTCACGCGCACTAGGCCGCCTTGGCATTCCGAATCACGAAGAGATGAAAGTGCTGAACAAGCGCCTTGATGACCTTGGCCGCGACGTGCGCAAGCTTGGCGGCGCCAAGCCCGCCGCGAAGCGTCCGGCCGCGAAGAAGCGAGCGTAACAGCACTATCTGAGCCCTCCCCTTCACGGGGAGGTTTGGGTGGATATGGCGTGAGTCGTTGGTCGCACTGCGCCTTGAACGCGCGCGCGGTGCCTGAGGCGCCATTGGGAGCTGCCGCGAGCAACCGTCCTTGGTGGGTTCTCCAGTCGGCATCCATGCCTCCTCAGAAAAATTCGCAAGCGACGCCTGAGGGCGTCGCTTGAGCGCGAATTTTTCTACCAATGGATTCCTCGGAGTATTGCGGCGACTGCGATTTGCTCGCTGGTCGGTTGCTCGACTTCCGATCGGCCCTTCATTCCTTTCGACGCCGTTGAATCCGGGAACAAGCGGAAGATTGTGTTCATCATGATCTCGTACACGCGTGGCGCAAGCGCATAGAACACTTGTGCAAACGTGCCGAGGCGCGTCGCAATGCGCACCGGTCGTTCAACGATCGCCTCGACGATGATGTCGGCCGCCTCTTCCGGCGACAGCGTCGGCACCGAGTCGTACATCTTGGTCGGCGCAATCATCGGCGTCTTCACTAGCGGCATGTTGATCGTCGTGAAATTGACGCCGTTATCGGAGTATTCGGCCTGCGCGCAACGCGAGAACGCATCCAGTGCGGCTTTCGACGCGACATAAGCCGAGAAACGCGGTGAATTGGTCAGTACGCCGATCGACGAGATGTTGATGATGTGGCCGCGATGGCGTTCGGCCATGCCGGGCAGCACACCCATGATCAGGCGCAGCGCACCGAAATAATTGAGCTGCATCGTGCGTTCGAAATCGTGGAAGCGATCAAAACTCGCACCGATCGCGCGACGGATCGAGCGTCCTGCGTTGTTGACGAGAATGTCGACCCGACCATGGTCGGCAAGCACTTGCGCAACGAACGCATCGCACGAAGCCAGGTCGGCCAGGTCCACGATATAGGTATGGCAGCTGCCACCGGCGGCCTCGATTTCCTTCTTTGTGGCCTCCAGCTCTTCGGCTCCACGCGCGCAGATCACGAGCTTGGCACCCGCCGCGGCGATCTTCATCGCGGCTGCCTTGCCGATGCCGGACGAGCCGCCGGTGATCACCACGACCTTGTTCTTGACCTTGCCGCTCAGCGAATGGTCGATGAACAGATCCGGATCGAGATGGCGCTCCCAGTAGTCCCACAGGCGCCAGGCATAGTCGTCGAGCATGGGCAGCTTGATCTTTGAGCCCTTCAGCGCACGCTCGGTCTCGCGGCAATCGAATCGTGTCGGGTAGTTGATGAACTGCATCACTGATGCGGGTATGCCAAGATCGCGCAGCAATACGTTGACCACACGTTTCACCGGCGGCAGGTTGCCGAGCGCCGAGCGCACGCTGCCTGGAATGAATCCGAACATGCGCGCGTCGATGCGCATCGTCATTTGCGGCGCGTGGCCGGCGCGCGCAAACAGGTTCAACACTTCGCCGATGCGCCGTGGAGACGGGTCGGTCAAATGAAAGGTATGGCCGTCGAGCGCGGGTTTGTGCGCGATGTGGTCGATCGCCGAAGCGACCCAGTCGACCGGCACCAGATTGATGCGACCGCCTTCAAGGCCGATGGTCGGCATCCACGGTGGCAGCGTTTCGCGCATTTTCTTGATCAGGCGGAAGAAATAGT
>JBDSNK010000062.1:0-7569 GCA_039915385.1 Dokdonella sp. | reverse complement strand
CCGATTCCGTCGGCGCGCTGTTCTTCGTCGACATGGCGCATGTGGCTGGCCTGGTTGCCGCAGGTGTCTACCCGAGCCCGCTGCCGCATGCGCACGTGGTCACGTCGACGACGCACAAGACGCTGCGCGGACCACGCGGAGGCATCATCGTGGCGAAGGGTGCCGGCGCGGAGATCGAGAAGAAACTGCAGTCGATCGTTTTCCCCGGCATCCAGGGCGGCCCGCTGATGCATGTGATCGCGGCCAAAGCGGTCGCGTTCAAGGAAGCGCTGGAGCCGGCGTTCAAGGTATATCAGGCGCAAGTCGTCAAGAACGCCAAGGCGATGGCGAAAACCTTCATCGAGCGCGGCTACAAGATCGTTTCCGGGGGCACCGAAAACCATCTGATGCTGGTCGACATGATCGGCAAGGATGTCACCGGCAAAGACGCGGAAGAGGCGCTGGGCCAAGCGCACATCACGGTCAACAAGAACGCGGTACCGAACGATCCGCGCAAACCATTCGTCACATCGGGTCTGCGCATTGGCACGCCGGCAGTCACGACGCGCGGCTATGGCGAGCAGGATTGCGTCGATCTGGCGAACTGGATCTGCGATGTACTCGACGCGCCGGGCGATGCAGCGACCATCGCAAAAGTGCGCGACAACGTGACCGCGCAATGCAAGAAGTATCCGGTGTACGGTTGAGGCTTGAATGATGCATGCCCTGCGTATCGGCTTGATCGGTGATCGCGACGATGAGGTCGTTGCGCATCACGCGATCCCGATTGCGCTCGGCCTTGCTGCGGCGGTTTGCGAAGTCGATGTGGATGTCGCCTGGATCGGAACCGATGCGGTGGGTGATGCGAGCGACCTGTCGCGTCTCGACGGCATCTGGTGCGTGCCCGGCAGTCCGTATCGAAACATGGATGGCGCGCTCGCCGCGATCCGCCACGCGCGCGAACACGCAATTCCGTTCATGGGCACCTGTGGCGGATTCCAGCACGCCGTCGTCGAGTACGCGCGCAATGTGCTCGGCTGGAGCGACGCGGAGCACGCCGAGACATCGCCCGATGCTGCGCGCGCCGTCATTGTTCCCTTGAGCTGCGCGCTGGTCGAAGTGCGCGATGCGGTGCAGCTTCAGGCGGGGTCGCGCATTGCCGTCGCCTATGCCAGCGATCGCATCGAAGAGGCGTATCACTGCCGCTATGGTCTTGGCACCGGCTTCCGGTCTGCGATCAATGGCGGGCCGCTGCGCATCACCGCGGTGGATGACCAGGACGATGTGCGTGCGATCGAGCTCGACGACCATCCGTTCTTTGTCGCGACGCTGTTCCAGCACGAGCGCGTAGCCCTGGTCGGCGTATGCCCGCCGCTGGCTCGTGCATTTGTCGCGGCGATTGCCGCCCATGTACGCATGGATATCGCGGCCTGACCGATGCATTGCCCCTTCTGCCAGCACGAAGACACGCGCGTGATCGACTCGCGCGTTTCCGAAGACGGCGCGACGATCCGTCGTCGTCGTGAATGCGAAAAATGCAGTGAACGTTTCAACACATTCGAAACAGCTGAAATAAAATTGCCCAGCGTGGTCAAAGGCGATGGCCGACGCGAGATGTTCGATGAAGTGAAACTCCGCACCGGTTTCAGGCGTGCGCTGCAGAAGCGCCCGGTCGGCAGCGAGAAGGTTGATGCGGCGGTGCGCGCCGTGGTCGAGGATCTGCGTCGCAGCGGCGAACGCGAAGTGCCCTCCTTGCGCATCGGTGAACTCGTGATGCGTGAGTTGAAGCAACTCGATCATGTCGCCTACGTTCGCTTTGCCTCGGTCTACCGCAGCTTCGAGGACGTGCAGGCGTTCCGTGAGGAAATCGAACGGCTGGAGCGCGACATCCCGACAATGGAAGGGCTGCAGTTACCGCTGCTCGGCGATGTCGTGCAGCGCAAGCACAAGGGTTGACCGATCGTGTCCGCGGCGTGCGATCACGCGCACATGGCGCAAGCGTTGCGTCTTGCCGAACGCGGACTCCACACGACACAACCCAATCCGCGTGTCGGCTGTGTCCTCGCGTACGGCGACAAGACCGTTGGCGAGGGCTGGCACCAGCGCGCCGGCGGCCCTCATGCTGAAATCTTCGCGCTCGCCAAAGCGGCTGAGCGCGCGCGCGGCGCGACCGCTTACGTAACGCTCGAACCCTGTGGTCTGCACGGTCGCACGCCACCGTGTGCGGATGCACTGATCGCGGCGGGTATCGCGCGCGTCGTGGTCGCGAGTGAGGACCCGTTCCAGCATGCAGGCAGTGCGATCGAGCGCATGCGCGCGGCCGGCATCGCCGTCGAAACCGGCCTCATGCGCGAGGCGGCGCGTGAACTCAATCGAGGATTCTTCAGCCGCATCGAACGGGGTCGGCCGTGGGTGCGCGTCAAGCTGGCAATGAGCCTTGATGGGCGCACCGCGCTCGCCAATCGTGAATCGAAGTGGATCACCGGTGCGGCGGCACGCGTCGATGTGCAGCGATGGCGTGCGCGTAGTTCGGCGATCCTGACAGGAATGGGCACCGTGATGGCGGATGATCCGAGCCTGACGGTGCGAGCTTTGGAGAGCCTCTCCCGAGCGGCGAGAGGGGAGGGTGAGGGGGACGCGCACGCAGTGCGCGCGCCAGGCACCTCCCCTCGCCCCAGCCCTCTCCCCGGCGGGGAGAGGAAGGAAGCAATACTGTCGCCATTGCGCGTCGTGCTTGATCGCCAACTGCTGACCCCGCGCGGTGCGAAGGTGCTCGACGGTGATGCGCCGACGTTGCTGCTGCATGCGAGTGACGCGCGCGTCGTCGACGATCGATTCGCGAACGCCGAACGCGCCGTGGTTGAAAGCAGCGAGCATGGCCTTGATCTGGATCACGTGTTGCGCCTGCTGGCTGCGCGCGGCATGAACGAAGTGCAGGTCGAAGCAGGTCCCACGCTGTGCGGTGCGTTGTTTGCCGCGGGTCTGGTCGATGAATTGCTGCTCTATGTGGCGCCGGTTCTGCTTGGCGATTCCGCGCGGCCTTTGCTCTCCTTGCCGGTGATATCGGAGATGAGTGCGCGCTGGAACCTGCGACAGGTGGATCAGCGTCAGGTAGGCGAGGACATTCGCCTGCTACTGCGAGCGAACGTGACCTAAGAACGGAGAAAACCATGTTCACCGGAATTGTCCAGGCGGTCGGCCGCATCGCGGCGCTCGAACAGCGTGGCGCCGACGCGCGCATCGTGATCGACGCATCGAGCCTCGACCTCGGCGATGTCGCGCTCGGAGACAGCATTGCAGTCGGCGGCGTCTGCCTGACGGCTGTTGCGCTCGAAGGCGCGTCGTTCGCTGCGGATGTCTCGGTCGAAACGCTCGCGCGCACCACGCTCGGGACGCTCGTCGTCGGCGATCGCGTCAACCTCGAGAAATCGCTGCGCCTTGCCGATCGCCTCGGTGGACACCTGGTTTCAGGGCATGTCGATGGCGTCGGACGTGTTGCAAACATTGAAGACGATGGCGCTTCACAGCGCTGGACCTTCGACGCGTCAGCGGAGTTGATGCGCTACATCGCGGTCAAGGGTTCGATCTGCATCGATGGCACCAGCCTCACCGTCAACACGGTTGACCGAGATACGTTCGGCGTCACCCTGATTCCACACACGCTGGATGTCACCACCTTCGGCGTGCGCAAGGCGGGCGATGCCATCAATCTTGAAGTCGATCTCGTCGCGCGCTATGTCGAGCGATTGTTTGGTGATCGCACGATCGGAGAACAACGATGAGCTTCGCGACCATCCCGGAAATCCTTGCCGACATCCGCGCCGGCCGCATGGTTGTCATCGTCGACGACGAGGACCGCGAGAACGAAGGCGACCTGATCATGGCCGCCGAAAAGGCACGGCCCGAAGACATCAACTTCATGGCGCGCGAAGGCAGGGGGTTGATCTGCCTGTCGATGACGCGTGCGCGTTGTCGCCAGCTCGGCCTCAAGCCGATGGTCGACACCAATACCTCGCCGCATCACACCAATTTCACCGCGTCGATCGAGGCCGCCGAAGGCGTCACCACGGGCATCTCGGCACACGATCGCGCGCATACGATCCAGACCGCGGTGCGCTCCGACGCGGGTCCGCAGCACATCGTGCAGCCAGGCCATATCTTCCCACTTGCCGCACAACCCGGCGGCGTGCTCGCGCGTGCCGGTCACACCGAGGCGGCCTGCGATCTCGCGGCGCTCGCAGGGTTGGAGCCGGCCGGCGTGCTGGTCGAAGTGCTCAGCGAAGACGGCACGATGGCGCGCCGGCCTGAACTGGAAGTATTCGCGGCGAAGCATGGTCTGAAGATCGGAACGATCGCCGACCTGATCCGCTATCGACTCGAGACCGAGAAGACCGTCGAACGCGTGCATGCGACTGACATCGACACGGAATTCGGGCCGTTCCATCTCGTCGCTTACCGTGATGCGCTTGCGCGCGAGCTGCACTACGCGCTCGTACGCGGTTCGATCACCGGTGATGCTCCCGTGCTGACGCGCGTCCACGTGCGCAATACCTTGTCCGATGTGCTGCATCTGAAACGCGACGACCTCGGTTTGACCGTGACCGCGGCGCTGCGACGGATTGCCGCGGAAGATCGCGGCGTCGTCGTCGTGCTCGCGGGCGACGACAGCGCGGAGGCCCTGCTCGATCGTCTGCGTGGCACCGCGCTGGCGGAACCGGATGGTCCGTCGCAATGGCGCAGATTGGGTCTGGGTGCTCAGATCCTCGCCGATCTCGGTGTGCGCCGGCTGCGCGTGCTTGGCACGCCGCGCAAGCTGGTGGGGCTGGCGGCCTTCGGGCTGGAAGTCGCCGGCTACGAGGACATCGCGGAAGGTAGCGTGTCGTAGGAGCGAGTTCGCGCGCGATGGATGCTACTGCGCCGAGCGACACCATCCCCACCTGAATCCTCCCCCTGAAGGGGAGCACTTCAAGGCAGCGAGCTCAAGCTCCGCCCTTCAAGGGAGGATTTCGATGCAGCGAGCTCAAGCCTCCGCTTCGAGGGGGACTTCAAGGCAGCGAGCTCAAGCCCTCCCCTCCAAGGGGAGGGTTGGGTGGGGATGGTGTTCGGAGCATGGCAGGGGCGCCTTGCCAGCCGCCGTTCGCCCAGAGCCGACGCAGGGCGGTTAAACTGCGTATCACGAATCAAGGCGGTCGCCCCAACATGACCACGTACTCCGGCGAATTGCGGCCGGTCGCCGATGCGCGTTATGCGATCGTCGCCAGCCGCTGGAATCCGCGCATCGTCGATGCGCTGGTCGACGGCGCGCTGCGCTCGCTGCGCGAACATGGCGTCGCGGATGCGGCGATCGACCTCGTCCGCGTGCCGGGCGCATGGGAAATCCCGCAGGCGGCGGCGAAGCTTGCCGCGCGCGGCGGTTGTGCGGCGATCCTTGCGCTTGGCTGCGTCGTGCGCGGCGATACGCGCCATTACGAACATGTCGCCGATGGCTGTGCCGAGGGCTTGATGCGCATCGCGCTCGAACATCGCGTGCCCGTGCTCAACGGCGTCCTCGCCGTCGAAATGCACGCCGATGCCGAGGCGCGTGCGGGTGGCGCGCAGGGAAACAAGGGCGAGGAAATCGCGCTCGCCGCACTGGAAATGGTCGATTTGTGGAGACAGCTGTGACGAACGCACCCCGGCCGACCGGTATCGACCTTGCGGCGCGCTCGCGTGCGCGCCGTCGTGCGCTGCAAGCCATCTATGCGTGGCAGATGAGCGGCAACCGAATCGAGGGCGTGATCGACCAGTTCCGCCATGAGCAGGACATGCAGATCGCCGATCT
This sequence comes from Dokdonella sp., assembly GCA_039915385.1. Lineage (GTDB taxonomy): Bacteria > Pseudomonadota > Gammaproteobacteria > Xanthomonadales > Rhodanobacteraceae > Dokdonella_A. Next base: position 1,769 of record JBDSNK010000062.1, on the reverse strand, counting down.
CGAATACTTCGAGGATCTCGTGCGCGGCGTCGCGCGCATGCACGTCGAGCTCGACGCGGCATTCCTTCCTTTCCTCGATCGCGAAGTCGAGCGTGTCGATCCGATCGAACGCGCAGCCTTGCGTATCGCCGCGTACGAATTGCACGAACGCCCGGATGTGCCGTATCGAGTCGTGATCAACGAAGCGGTCGAAACGACCAAGCGCTTCGGCGCCGAGCATGGGCACACCTATGTCAACGGCGTGCTCGACAAACTTGCTGCAACCTGGCGTTCCGTCGAGTACGCCACCCGGCGTCCGTGAAACGGCGCGCGCTTGATCCGGCGCACTCGTCTGAAGAACGTCCATTCGACCTCGGCGTAGCGAAGCGAAGTCCGAGGGCGTGCGCGGACTCGGTCCACAGGCGTTGGTGCGGGATTGCACGCTGGGGGTGACATGGAATTCGATCTGATCGACCTGATACGGGGACGTTGCGCTGTCGCGCGCGCTGATGTGCGCCTCGGCATTGGCGACGATGCGGCGATCCTCGGCGTTCCGGTTGGCCACGATCTTGTCGCTTGTACCGATACCATGGTCGCCGGCGTGCATTTCCCGCCGCAGACGCGCGCGCGCGATCTCGGCTGGAAATCGCTTGCGGTCAACCTCAGCGATCTTGCCGCGATGGGCGCGACGCCGGCGTGGGCGTTGCTTGCGTTGACCCTGCCGGAACCGGATCGCGCTTTCGTCGCCGACTTCGCCGATGGCTTTGCCGAACTCGCCGCGCAGCACCACGTTGCCCTCGTTGGCGGCGATACCTCGCGCGGCCCGTTGAGCGTGACCGTCGTCGCGCATGGTTTTCTGCCACCCGATCGCGCCCTGCGTCGCGATTGCGCCCAGGTCGGCGACTTCGTTTTCGTCACTGGTTCGCTCGGCGATGCAGCAGCGGGTCTGCGTTGCCTGAATCATCGCGATCCGCAGGCGCACGCGCTGTTCAATGCGGCGCCGGATACGCGCGAATTCCTCATCGAACGCCTGAGCCGACCGACGCCGCGGATCGCGGTAGGCGTCGCCTTGCGCGAGTTCGCCTCCGCGTGCATCGACGTTTCGGACGGCCTCGTCGCCGATCTCGGCCACATTGCCGCCAGCAGTGGCGTCGGCATCGAAATCGAAGCCCTGCAATTGCCGGCGTCCTCGTCGCTGCTCGCACTGTTCGATGCCGACGAACGCCTCGCCTTGCAGGCGGCCGGCGGCGACGATTACGAACTCGCGTTCTGCGTGCCTGCGATGCACGTGGCCGCGATGCAGCGCGACCTTGCGCGACTCGGAGGCGGTGCGACGCGCATCGGTCGCGTGGTCGCGGGGCAGGGCGTGCGCCTGGTCGACGCGGACGGCAGCGAAATTGCGCTGCGCCGTGGTGGCTGGGAACATTTCGCGTGAAGCTCGATGCACAGCAACGCCGCGTGATCCTCGGTCATCCCGCAGGCTGGATCGCGAGCGGATTCGGCTCGGGTTTGAGCCCGCTTGCACCGGGCACGGCCGGTTCCGCTGTCGCACTGCTGCCGTGGTTCGCCTTGCGCGAATTGCCGTGGCCGATTTTCGTGCTGGTCGTCGCCCTCGCGTTCGCACTCGGCGTGTGGGCTTCCAATGTCGTGATCGCGAAATTGCGCATCGAAGATCCGCAAGTCATCGTCTGCGACGAATTCGTCGGCCAGTGGATCGCGCTCGCACCGCTGTTGTGGAGCGCGCGCGGCTGGCCTTGGATCATTGCTGCATTCGCGTTGTTCCGCCTGTT
>JBDSNK010000012.1:0-8123 GCA_039915385.1 Dokdonella sp. | reverse complement strand
AGCCTTACCCGCCACGGTATCGCGAGCGAGGTCTTTCTCGGCAGCGATTTTCTCGAGTAGCGCAACGATGCGCATTGGCGCGAGTCGGCGCAGATCCCGCCAATACGCGGCATTGGGAAGATTGTCGCCAACGTTGGTCCGCGCAAACCAGGTCCCGTTTTGCGACATGTAGAAATTGTCGCCGGCCTTGATGGATGCATCGCGGTCGGAAAGGTCGATGCCCCACGTGCCGGCGGACTTCATGCCCGCCGCATCGCCGGCAGGAGCGGATCGTTCTACCGTTGCCGGCGCTACTGCGCTGCGAGAATCAGCTGCGATCAAAGCGAACAGGACAATGCCAACCATCAGGGTACTGCGCACGGGAACCTCATCGACCGCCTCACTGAAGGCGCGACTCTAGGTGATCCCGTGCACGGTTGAAGGGCCAATGCCGTGGCGTGTCGAGGAACCAAAAAGGCTTTTCACATCAACCAGACTTTCCATTCGCGACATTGGTAATTTCGAACACATTTGCCGCACCACGAATGCAACATGTGATGCGCAACCGCCTTTCACCCGATAAAGAAATGTCGGCCGTCTGACGGACGCAATAGCTGCGCGCGTTGTGCGCGACAGCATTCGGGCGAGCCTGCACGCAAGCGAAGACGCGTTCCCCAACCGATCACTAGCGCTACCTCATGCAATCGAGAAGCCGGTTGCGGCGCTGCGAGCGCGCCTGGTGTGCAGTCATTCAGTGGATTTGCGATCCACGTCGCGCAAGCGGGCCAGACTTTTCATTGCACATGTCTGGCTGGCTCACCCAAGGCCAGTTGCACGCTATCGATCGCCCATAGCGGATCGGCGTTTCGGCTGGTGAACACGAAACACAGGTTGTGGTTGCCTCCCGTTGCCGGCAATGCGGCGCGCAATATCGTCACTCCGGATGCCTGACGTGCTGGCCGCAGTGGAAGGGTCGCCAGCGTGGCGCCGGAACAGGAATCGATCTTGACGAGCAACTCGCCATCCGGCGATAGCGGCGTCGATCGCGGCACGACATTCGCCGCATCCTTCCACAACTGGAAGTTGTAGGGCAGCTGGCCTACGCCGACTTCGATCGCCACGACGCCATCGAGCGGCGCATTCGTGTAGATCCAGCACGGATCGAACAGGTCGACCGTGAAGAATGTGCGTGCCCCGACTGCCGGCGCGTCGTCTTCCAGTCGCAGCGGAAGTTTGCCGCTGCATGGTTTCAACGCGTCGCTGGAACGTCGCAGAAGATCAGCATGCGTCAATTCGTTTGTTTTCACGCCGTCAACGATACGGCCGTCAACGAATGTCGCGGCGCGCAGCGTCGAGGGGACGGGTTGCATCAACGGGGCGTGGTAGAGGGCCGAGGTTTTCGCAGGCTCGCTGCCATCGTCGGTGTAGTGGATTGGCTGCGCAACCTGGTTCGAGAGCGTTACTTTCACACTCCCGCTTGCCGCGTCGTATTCACTGGCGAAACGCACCTCGAATGCACTCCTCGCGGCGGCGACGCCGGCAGCGGCATACCGATCCATCTGCGGCGCCAGGCGCAAGACGAAACTGTTCCAGTCGTGCGTCGACGGTGGCGACCAAAGTACTTCCGCCAGCGCGGCGAGACGCGGGAATGCCGCATGCTCGACCAACGCTGGCGTGCGCATGTGTTCGGTCCACAGATTCGCCTGCGCGCCAAGGACGTGCGCGGAAGCGTCGTCGCCCATGCCGGAGGGAGCAGGCTCGAAGGCGTAGATGTCCGCCAGCGTGCGCGGGTCGGGGCGCCCCGACGGTTCATCCGCAGCATCGCTTTGCAGATGATCGAGGTACAGATCCGGCGATGGTGCCATTACGACGTCATGCCCCTGCTGCGCCGCCTCGATGCCGCCCTTCGCGCCGCGCCATGACATGACGGTGGCCTCGGCCGGAACACCCCCTTCGAGAATTTCGTCCCAGCCGATCAGCTTGCGGCCATGTGCGGCGAGATATTTCTGCAAGCGCGCAATGAACCAGCCCTGCAACGCAACCTCGTTCGCAATGCCGAGCGCGTGCATGCGCGCTTGCACGTGCGGCGATGCCTTCCACTGATCCTTGACCGCCTCATCGCCACCGACATGGATGTAGTCCCCTGGAAACAGCGCCATGATTTCATCGAGCACGTTCTCGACGAAGGCGAACGTCGTCTCATCGACATTGAGGATATAGCTGTGCACGCCCCAGTCCGGCGAGACGACCGGCGTGTCCCCCGCCGAACCGAGTTCAGGATAGGCGGCGATTGCCGCTTGCATGTGCCCGGGCATGTCAATCTCGGGCACGATCGTGACGTTCCGCTCACGGGCGTACCGCACGATGTCGCGGATCTCGTCCTGCGTGTAGTAGCCGCCGTAACGCACCGGCTTGCCGTTCGCATCCGTGCCTGCTGCCCCGGCGGGTTTCCGCCACGCGCCGACGTCGGTTAGTCGCGGATACTTCTTGATCTCGATACGCCAACCCTGGTCGTCGGTCAGATGCCAGTGGAAGATATTGAGCTTGGCCAACGCGAGCTGGTCGATGAAATGCTTGATGAAATCCGGCGACTGGAAGTGGCGCGCCGAATCGAGCATGGCGCCGCGCCAGGCGAAACGTGGTGCATCGATGATGCGCAAGGCCGGCACTTCGATCGACGCGGACTTGCTGCCTTCCTGCGTCAGCAGTTGCCACAACGTGACGGCCCCATAAAACAGGCCACGCGTCGCGCGTGCACTGACACGGATTTGATGGCTGTCGATCGTGAGTTCGTAAGCTTCCGGCGCCTTGGCGCCGCTGGCCGGCGCATCCAGCGAAAAGATGAGCGCATCGCGCGCATCGTACGCGGCCGTAGTGAGCACAGTGAGGTGAAGGCCGCGCGTGCGTGCAAGCATGTCCGCGAATTGTCGGGCAATGCGCAGCGTCTCGGCATCGCCACCGTCAACCAACAGCTGCGCACCATCGTGAAGAATGAAGCGACCATGGGCCCGTTCAATGTGCGCGGGAAGCGGGATCAGCGACAGCGGGGCTGGTGCTGCTGGCTTGCGTCCACCACTTCCCGCGCAGAGGGCCGCGAACAGGATGGACAACGCGACAATGCGCATGTGCATGCACTCCCCTTCCGCCACGAGGGCATCTTCGAGCCAAAAAAAAACGGGCCAGGTCACCCGGGCCCGCAAACTTGCTGCGTTGGAGCCTTGAACGTGCGCCTGCCGCCCAAGACGGCAGGCGCGTGATAACGATCGATCAATAGTTGAAGTGCACGCTGAAATAATACTGGCGACCATTCTCGTACATCGAGCGAGGCTGGTCGGTGTTCAACGCATAGTATTTCAACTTCGGATTATTGAGATTGAGTGCATCGAAGCTGAAGCTCCATTGATCGTTGAGCTTGTAGCCGAGCGAGCCGGCCAGATTGCCGACACCATCCTGGTAGAACGCGGTCGAGCGATCCAGACCGCTGAAGAAGTTCGACCGGTAGGTGTACGACAGGCGCGCGTTGAAATGCGCGTCCTCGTAGTACGCACTGACGTTGTAGGTGTTCTTCGAGGTGCCGACCAAAGGGCCGCCGCCTTTCTCGTTGCCATCCGCGTAGGTGTAGTTGGCGGCAATCCCGAAGTTGTCGAACAGCGGTTGCTCATAGGCGAGCTCGATTCCCTTTACGCTGCCGGAACTGTTGACCGGAACTGTCAGCTCGTAGGGCGCATTGAAGCCTTGTGGATAGACTGTGCTGTAGGTGATGAAGTTGCGCGTGACGTGGCCGAGGCCGATGTAGTTGGTCAGGTCCATGTAGAACACACTGGCCGAAAGCAGCGAACGCGGTGCGAAATACCATTCGAGCGAGGCATCGAAGTTGTTCGAGCGTACCGGCTTGAGATCCGGATTGCTGCCGCTGCCCGAACCCGTGCCACCCGGTGCCGCCGGTGGAGACAGAGAGATCGCGCCCGCCAGCGCTGAATAGTCCGCCCTGGTCATGGTCTTGGAGGCAGCCAGGCGCAGCAGCAGGCCATCGGCCAGGTCGAACTTGAAGTTCGCACTCGGCAAGAGGTCGGTATAGCTGTTCTCGAACGAGGTCGGCAAGTACGGACCAAATGCCGATACCGTGATTGCACCCGGCGTCGTCGCATCGACCGCGACATTGGCGACCACGTGTTCCTCGGTGCGCACAGCACGCAGGCCGGCGTTTGCGCTCCAGCCTTCTCCGGCAAAGTCGAGCTGCCCGTAGATCGCGCTGTTCTTCTCGCTGAGCGAATAATCGCTGTTCCAGTCGTCACGCGCACCCGCAACCCGTGTGGTGTATCTGTGATTGAACGCGGCCAGCTGCTCCGGCGAATAGAACCAGACGTTGCGCGGGAATCCGCTGCCCAGGCCACCGCCGAAATCGGACGGATAGTTCTGGAATCCGTTGGGGAAGTTGGCAGGATTGAAAGGTGAAATGGACGGGTCGGTGCAGAAGAACTGCGCGCCCCAGTTGAACGGCAGACCACCCGGCGTTCCATCCGCGCATTTCGGCCCCTGCCCGATGACGCCGTCGGAGCGACGTGTGTGGTCCGCGTATCGACCACCGAACTTCACATCGGAGAACACGCCGTTGGCAATCTGATAGATGCCATCAAGCTGAGCCCATTTTTCCTTGTCACGCACATTGATGTTCTGGTCACCAAAAATCCAGCCCAAAGGCGTATCGCCGGGTACGCCCGTGTTGGTTGGTTCCAGCGACCAGTTGGCGGCAGTGCCGATGCCGTGCAGATTGTAAGCAGCACCGCTGCCGATACCGGTGTTCCATTCGGCCACGTCCTGGGTAGGCGTGCGGCCGTTGCCTTGTGTCTGGCCCAGCTTGCCGTTGAAGGTTAACGCGTTGGTCGCACGCCACTGCATGTCGAGATCGACGAAGGTCGACTTCGAGCTCGCATCAGGACGCGAGATCTGGTCGTAGACGCCGTACTGGGTGCCCTCGACTGGCGTGAAATTCGCCGACACCAGGGTGCCGTTCCTGACCACATAGCCTGGATCGGGGGATTGGCCCGCACCCTGATTGATGAAATGCGTACCCCACATCATGTAGTTGCGATTGTAGTTTGCCGCGTCCATCTTCGATGTGAACGCGTTGAGGTCCAGAGTCAGATCCTGGGTCGGCGCCCATTCGATGTCGATCAGGCCGCCGGTGCGCTTGCGCTGCTGCTCGAACAAAGCAGAACCGAGCAGCTTGGGGTACCAGACACCGGCAAGATCGGGATGCGCTGTCGCAACGGCGCTGCCTGGCGCGATTTGCTCATAGCCGAGCAGTTCCTGCCCATCGCGGCGCAGATGCCGTTTTTCGGAGAACGCCTGCGCCAGGATGCCGAAGGTCTTGTCTTCGTTCATCCAGTTGAGCAGTCCGCTGAACTGCGGGTCAGTCGTGTCCGGGTTTTCGGCGTAAACGCCGCCCGCCGTCACGCCGACGGTCAGAGCCTTCTTGAATTCCAGCGGCTTGCGCGACTGGATGTCGACCGAGCCGGCGACGCCACCCTCGATATCGCTGGCTTCGGAGGTCTTGTGCACCACTACCTGGCCGACGAGTTCCGACGGCAGCAAGGTGTAGGTCACGCTGCGGCCGACGGTGCCGGTCTGATTGAGCACAAACCAATCGCCCGAGGAAACTGCGTGGCCGTTGATCAGTGTCTGGGTCAAACTCGGGTTGGTGCCACGCATGCTGACTCGATCGTTTTCGTCGAAGCCACCTTCGTTGGCGCTGGCCGAACTCGTGGTGACGCCAGGAACGCGCATCAGCGAGTCAGCAACATTCTTGTCCGGCATCTTGCCGATGTCTTCCGCCGTGATCACCTCCACGTGCGTGTCGGCGTCGTGCTTGTCGTCGAGCGACTTCTTCAGGCTGTCGCGGATGCCGTGCACGACCACAGTTTCCATCTGTTGCGCTTCAGGCTGCGATGCATCCGCCAGCGTATTCCCTTTTTGAACCTGCGCCGCTGTCCCGGCATCCTCGGCTGTCGAGACATCGCCGGCATGTGCCGTAGCGGCGAGGGCAAATACGGCAAGAATGCTCGCCGAAAGAACGGTTCTCGGGTACTTCATGATCTTTCCCCTCCTCGTGTAGTGGTTTGCGGACGCGTTCGCTGCGCGCCGCTCGCCGGCTCTTGTGGATCCATCGTGGTTGCAACTCCGTTCCTCGCGGGCGCGTTCGCACGCTCCACGCGGGGGGTATTCAAATCACGATCGAAATACCAGCTGGCAGCGCCGATGACGCCGAGCTGCGCGTGGTCGACCAGGCTCACCGATGTGCGCGCCAATGCCTCGCGCATCGCGCCCTTGTCGAGGAAGCGTTCGACGAAGCGGCTGCGCACCAGCAGGTCCTTCATCTGCGGCAACACGCCACCCGCCAGATAGATACCGCCTCGCGCGCCATACAGCAGCGCCAAGTCGCCGAGCACACTGCCGAACCAGCCGCAGAAGACGTTCACCGTTTCGATCGCCAGCGGGTCGCTCTGCGCGAGCGCCGCTGCCGTGATCTGTGCCGGCGTCAGCGTCAGCGCCGGTGCACCGCGCAACGCGCGCACAGCCGCATCGAGGTTCATCAGGCCGGTGCCGGACAATACGTGCTCGATCAACACACGGGGACTGCGCTTGCGCAGCTCGCGCAACACGTCAATTTCGAAATCGGTGTTCGGGGCGAGCGTCGCCTGACCGGCTTCCGTGGCAAGAATGATTGCGCGATCACGCTGCGGTATGCGTACGGCCGCACCGAGACCCGTTCCAGGTCCCACGACCAGCACTGGACCGACCTGCGTGAGGCTTGGCCCGCTCAGCAAGAAGGTGTCCGCCGGCTCGACATGCCCAACCGCGTGGGCGACCGCTTCAAAATCGTTGACGATGGCGAGCTCGCGGATGCCGAGCCCCGTTCGCAGCCCCGAAATGGAGACCGGCCACGACAGATTCACGTTGACAACGGCATCGTCGACGACGTAACCGGCAATCGCCAGCGCCACGGAAGCAATCGGCGCCTGCACCACGCTGCTGCGGAACTCGTCGATGATCGCAGCGAGGCTGGGATAGTCCGCGCATGCGTATTTGCGATATTGCTGTATCGAAAAAGAAGTCGTGCCCTTGACGCCCGCATCGATCAACGCAACCCGCGCATGCGTGCCGCCCACATCCGCCGCAACGAGCGCACCCGCGTGCGGATCGGACAACGTGTGCTGGCGGTTGTGGCTGCTGTTCACCCGATTCCTCACCTGTTGCGTATACCCCAACACTGGCGATCGACGTATCGCGTGGCATGACGCGGCGAAGTCTCGACCGCCATGACAACGTTGTCAATACGCACCGCAAAATGACCCGATTCTGGTACAAAGCTAGTATCGAGCCGTTGGGGCTTGCCCGAACAGCAGGCCAAACAAGACCATTTTGCAGCATACATCTACTGAAATGGCGGCCTGCGGCAATTGAATGACAACGTTACTCCCAATTTCATCAACCATGCCAGAACCATGCGACCATGGTTCCGGGATTCGCAACCGCAGGAGAGTGCCGATGTCAGTCGCCGCCGCCTCGTCGAAGCCGCAGGATTACCGCACGCCGATGCTGATCATCGGCCTGCTGTTCTTCATCTTCGGCTTCGTCACGTGGATGAATGGACCGCTGATCCAGTTTGTCGAGCTCGCGTTCGAATTGAATACGGTCAATGCGTTTCTGGTACTGACCGTGTTCTATCTTTCGTATGTTTTCTTTGCGCTACCCGCTTCGTCCATCCTGCGTCGCACGGGGATGAAGAAGGGCATGGCCTTGGGTCTTCTTACTATGGCGGCTGGCGCTGCAATTTTTGGCGAGTTCGCTCTGCATCGTTGGTACCCGGGTGCATTGAGCGGGCTATTCGTAATCGGTGCGGGGCTGGCTCTGCTCCAGACTGCAGCCAATCCCTACATGAGCATTATTGGCCCGATAGACAGCGCTGCTCAGCGCATCGCGTTCATGGGCATTTGCAATAAAGTTGCCGGCGTGCTGGCGCAATGGTTGATTGGCGCAGTAGTGATGCACGGGGTCGGAGATCTGACAGCGGAGGTACGGGCCGCAGATCCTTCGACGAAGGCAATACTGCTGGATGCATTCGCCGCGCGCGTCCATCTCCC
>JBDSNK010000297.1:0-5762 GCA_039915385.1 Dokdonella sp. | reverse complement strand
GCATACACACGGAATGCAGCGTTGTCGCCGAGCTTGTTGCTGTAGGCGGCGTCGACGCCGAGCGCGCCGTAGTTGCCAACGGTGAAGTCGGCGTAGCCTTCTTCGTTGAACGAGGGGCGTCGGGTCGTCACGTTGATGATGCCGGCCGAGGTGTTCTTGCCGAAGACCGTACCTTGCGGGCCCTTGAGCACTTCGATCTGCTGGATTTCGCCGAGGTCGCCGAAGGCGACGCCGGTGCGCGGTCGCGCGACGCCATCGATCACGACGCCGACCGAGGATTCCAGTCCCGGGTTGTCGCCGACGGTGCCAACACTGCGAATACGCGCGGTGGTCTGCGTTTCCGAGCCCGTGCTGGTCACGCTCAGGTCCGGTACGAGCACCTGGAGGTCCTTGATGTCGTGAACGGTCGCGTCCTTGAGCGCCTGCTGGTTCAAGGTCGCCATCGTCACCGGCACATCGTGCAGAAATTCCACGCGCTTCTGTGCGTTGACCTGGATGCCGCTGAGTGTGGTGGCGCGGTCAGGGTCGGGGTTGTTGCTTGCGCTGCCGTGCGCGCCCGCTGTCGGCGCGTCCTCCGCGCGCGCCGATGCGAAGCCGGCCGCGGCGATCGCCGCGAGGAGGGCCCAGGCCAGTGATGGCCGGCGCTGTTTGCGAATGCTCATGTTCCCCTTCTCCTGATGATTTTCAGTTCTTGCTCGGCGCGCGAATGCGTGATTCGCTCGATCGTTGCCTGATGTTTCCAGAGACGTATCTACGGCCACCGACCCGATGCCGGCGCCGTCGTCCATCAAGTTGCCGCTCGAATGCGCCTGCTGGTCATACCGCGGTGTAACCGCCGTCGACGGCGAGGATCTGGCCGGTGATGTGCTTGCCAGCGTCGGATGCGAACAGCAACGCAGCGCCCTTGAGGTCCTCGTCGTCGCCGAGTCGACCCAAAGGGGCGGATCCGATCAGCGCTTCCTCACCGAGTGCGCGAATCAGCGGGCTGCTCATCTTCGAGGGAAAGAATCCGGGCGCGATTGCGTTCACCGTGATGCCGTGCGGTCCCCATTCGCCGGCAAGCGTGCGCGTGAAATTGACAACGGCGCCTTTCGCAGTGTTGTAGGCGATCGTCTGCATGCGTCCGGGCGGGTTGCCGCGCAGGCCCGCAATCGACGCGATGTTGACGATGCGCCCGTACCGGTTCGGGATCATCGAGTACTTGCCAACCTGCTGGCTCAGCAGGAACAGGCCCCGCACGTTGAGATTGAAGACCTTGTCCCACGCATCCAGTGGATGGTCTTCCGCGGGCGCGCCCCAGCTCGCGCCGGCATTATTCACCAGCACATCGATGCGACCGAGCTTGTGCAGGGCGGCAGCGACAAGCGCGCTCACGCCATCGGGTGTCGCGTTGTCGGCGGCAAACCAGTCCGCGTCGATACCCGCTGTTTCGAGCTGCACCTTGGCAGCCTGCAGCTCGTCGGCCTTGCGCGCGGAAATCAACAGGCGCGCGCCGTAGCTGCCGAGCGCATGTGCGATCTGCAAGCCGAGGCCGCGTGAACCGCCCGTGATGAGTGCTGTCTTGCCGCTGAGATCGAAGAGCTCGAGTCTGGTCATTCACTGGCCTTCGCTGCGTATCGGACGAGTCGGAACCATGCATCGTGCGGGACCAATTCGTCCAGCCACGGCGTCGGCTCGGCTTCGCGGCGACGCGTTCACCGATCGTTGCAATTGCCGTGCCGTCGGTGATGGGGATCGCCCAGACGACGGCGATCGAATCCGTGAATTCCATGAATGCCATCCTCGATGGACAGGCGCTTCCAACCCTGGCTTCGCGGGCATACCGGCGCGGTCGCGAATCGGGAATACGAGGCCGTCGAGCGCATAGAGCGCCAGCCATGGCGATCCGTGCCGGTTTTCGACCGGGCGGGAGCAATGAAGTAGAGCGTCAGGCGATTGCGGTCAACAGTGGTGTTTGACGACTGCGCATCTGGCAACGCGTCGAGGGATCGCCACGCCAAACCGGCGTGTTCGTCGTGAGCCGAGAGCCCGCGCGCACCCGGCTGCGCCGATCAAAAGCGCGAGCCATGCAGTGAAGGACTTTGACATGACAGGTACCGGTGTACTGGCGCCGGCGACCAACGGTGCCTGCACTTCGAATGCACCGATATCGGTCGAGGCGCCGTACGAACGCGCGTAGGAAATGCCGCGCTGGTCGAATGAAGCGGCCGACGAATTCGTGCCGGTATCGATCGCCGGACTGCCCGAAAGCAGCGCGTGCGTGAGGGTGGGGCCACCGTTGACCGCCAGAGGGCCGAGCAGGGGAGCGGACGTGAGAGTGTCAGGCGGCAGAGCGATCGCCGGGTTGCTGACGCCGATGATGTCGTGATCACCGTCGACACTGAGTGTCACGATCGCCTCGATGTTCGCGGCATGGCCGGCGCCAGAGGTGTTACCTGAGACGATGCTGCTTCGGATGGCCGAACCCGCTGCGCCGATCCATATGCCACCGCCGCCGCCCGCGGCGTAGTTGGCGGTCACCGTGCTGTTGTCGAGCTCGACCGTGGATGGCCAGCGCATCAGTAGGGCGCCCCCGATGTAGCCGGCTGCAACGTTTCCGGACAGCGTGCTGTTGGAGACAAAAACCGGATTGAATGCTGCGATGCCACCGCCGCGCTGCTGGCTGTAGTTGGCCTCGATGGTCGAATTCTGTATCTGTCCGCCGACCACCGTAACCAGAGCGCCCCCAATGTCGTACGTGCTGCGTCCGACCCGAACCTCGTGCACGGCGCGATTGCCGGACACCGTGCTGGTCTGCAAGTCCATGGCGTAGACGAAGGCGCCGCCGCCGAACGCTGCGGTACCGGCGTCCTCATGCACACCCTTGGCGACGTTTTCCGACAGCGTGCTATTCGACATCGTGAGCGAGTAGGCGTAGATCCCGCCACCGTAGGAACCCTCGCCACCTGCGTAGCAACCCGTGACTGTGGTCGCATCCAGGGTCAGATAGCCAGCCGACGCGATGCAGCCACCGCCGGCGACGTGGAATCCCGTGGCGCGGTCGCGGCCGTGCCGGACCGTCAATGCGCTGAAGGTAAGGGCGCCGCCGTGCGGATGGATGAAGACGCGGTCGCGCTGGTTGCCATCGATCGCGAGTAGCGAGCGGCCCGGCCCGAGCAGTGTCAGGCTGTCGACCGGAATCCAGATCGCGCCAGTTTCAAGAGTGATCGTTGCACAGTTCAATTTCGTTAGATCGATCGTATCGCCATCCCCAGCGTCCTTGATCGCCCGCCGCAAACTGCCAACGCCGTCGTTGTTGCAGTTTTCGACCGTGGTCGTTGCTGCAGCTGTGGGCACGTGCTCAGGGGCGCGAACTGCAGGAAGGCCCGCAAAGATGCGTCGCGCAGGGTCGGCGCGCATGCGCAGCCACGAGTCATCGGTCGTTCTGGCGGCCGCATCCACGCGCGGCGTCGCGGTCACGAACAAGGCGACAGCCGCCGCAGCGAGTGCCCTGCGACGCAGGTACCTGGCAGGAATCAATTCGTCGCCCAAGTTCATTACTCCTCCAAGGCGCAGGGTGGGCCGTTCAATCTGTTGATCCTCACGCATTGCGGGAATTCCGGTTGAAAGGGGACATCTGGATGATGGCGTTGCGACATGCAGTTGCCCAGTGTCGGTCATTCAGCTCATTTCTTCGGCGCCGATCAGGACGATATCGGCGCGACGCTGCGCGAACAGGCCTACCGCGACCACGCCAGCGATCTGGTTGAGGTCGCGCTCAAGGTCAGCGGGCGCCGTGATCGCGAGACCGTGGACGTCGAGGATCCAGTTGCCGTTGTCGGTGACGATGCCGTCGCGCCAGATCGGTTGGCCACCGCGTTTGACAATTTCGCGGGCGACGTAACTGCGCGCCATCGGTATCACCTCGATCGGCAGCGGAAAGCGACCAAGCACGTCGACGCGCTTGGCCGCGTCGATGATGCAGACGAAAATCTTCGATGCCGCCGCGACAATCTTCTCGCGCGTGAGGGCGGCACCACCCCCCTTGATCAGGCAACGGTTGCGATCGCACTCGTCCGCGCCATCGACGTACAGGGGCAGGTCGCCGGCACTGTTCAGATCGAGCACGCGGATGCCATGCCGCTGTAGTTGCAGGGTGGATTGCTCCGAACTCGAGACCGCACCCTCGATCGCGTACTTGCGTTCGGCCAGCGCGTCGATGAAATGCGCGACGGTCGAACCGGTGCCGACGCCGACGATCATGCCGTCTTCCACGTAGCGCAGCGCGGCGCGTCCGGCCAGGCGCTTCTGTTCGTCCTTCGTCATCTCATTCTCCGTGAAGGCTGCGAGTCCGCGGATTGCGTTCAGGGCGTCGAACGGACTTCCGCAGCGGTTTGCGCTATTTCCGCGCCTGCACTGTGCAGCAGACGTGATTGTCAGCAGTGATCGTCATGGTTTCTTTTCCAGCGCGAAGATGAAGTCCCACTGCGATTTCGTCACCGGAAGGATCGACAGTCGATTGCCGCGGCGGAGCAGGACAAATTCTTCGAGACGTGGCTGGATTTTCATTTCCTCCAGCGTGATCGTGCGTGCCAACTTGCGCTGGAACGTCACGTCGACCAGCACCCAGCGCGGGTGCTCGGGCGAGCTGGTCGCATCGAAGTATGGGCTCTTGCGCTGGAACTGGGTCGGGTCGGGATACGCGACGCTGGCCACTTGGGCGATGCCGACGATGCCCGGCTCCGGGCAGCTGGAGTGGTAGAACAGCACACCATCGCCGACGCTCATGCCATCGCGCATGAAATTACGCGCCTGGTAATTGCGTACGCCGGTCCAGGGCTCCGTTTTCACGCGCGCGAGATCGTCGATCGAAAACGCGTCGGGCTCTGATTTCATCAACCAATAGTGCATGCGGGACTGTTGTTGTCTTGCCGATAGCGACGAACTTTAGCAGGGGCTCACGCAGGAATCGCGGCTGAAGCCGCTCCCGCAAAGCTGAGGCTGCAATCGGCTGCCTCGTTCAGGTCGATGTCGGCGCGCACTCGATCAATTCCCGTTCGGTCGCGATGTAGTCGAGGCGCACGTCCCACGGCATCGCCCCGATGGCCGGTGTTTCCTGCAGTGCATAGCCGATGCCGACGAGCACCGGTCTGCCGGTCTCACTGCGTTCGCGCAGGAACGCGAAACTGCGATCGTAGTAGCCGCCGCCAAAACCGAGGCGGTGACCGCCGCGATGGAAACCGAGCAGAGGCAGCAGCACGACATCCAGCTGGTCTGGTGCGATCAGGTCTTCCGCGGCGCACACCGGCTCCGGTATGCCGTAACGATTCGCTGCAATCGTGCCTCCCGGTTGCCACGCGGCGAAGTTCAGATGCCGATCCTTGTCGACCACGGGCAAGTGATAGGTCTGGCCGCGCGCGCGCAAGCCCTGGATCAATGCGGCGAGGGGCAATTCACCGGCAACGGCCCAGTAGCCGGCGATGCGCTGGGCGCAGAGAAACTGGGGTATCTGCTCGAGCGACCCGACCAATGCCTGCGACGCGCGGATGCGCTCACCCGGCGTCAGCTCAGCGCGGCGCGCGCGCAGCTGCGAGCGCAGGACGTCACGCGCGGACGTGTCGGCATTCATAGGTGATTCTCCAGGCGGAGATCTGCAGCGTGCGGAGATGGCGTCAACAAAAAGACGCCCTCCGCCGGTGTCGGTGCGCATCGAACGACCTTGATCCAAAAGGGATCAGGTGGGAGGGCTGGCGATACCGTCAGGCTTTCCGCACGGGGCGGAC
>JBDSNK010000285.1:0-4819 GCA_039915385.1 Dokdonella sp. | reverse complement strand
TGACCGCGATCACGTCGGGGGGCGCGATCCCGGACACGGCCGACTACGACGTCGTGCTGGAGCCGGCGGCGACGATGATCGGCACGGTGCATGAGGACTTCGCGGTCGAGAGTCTTGCGGGCGATATTTTTCAGCTGGGCAATCATTCATATCGCATCCTTCGTGTCGAGCGAGGCAAGGTGCGCGTCGAGGATGCGCACGGCGCGCCGCCCTCCATTCCGTTCTGGCTGGGCGAAGCGCCGGGCCGCAGCGACGAGCTATCTCAGGCGGTTTCGCGCTTGCGTGAGGAGATTTCCACGCGCCTCGACCCGCTCAAGCCCTCCGCTTCAAGGGGAGGGTTGGGTGAGGACGGTGAACATTCAGACGAGCCATCACTCTTGGTGCAAACGGATTTTGTTCGGGCGGAAGCTCAAACGATTGACGATTTCACATCGACACCATCCCCACCCAACCCGTCCGGCCCTCAGGCGCAGCCTGCGGGCGTTCATCGGCGCGCGGACCCGTGGTCTGCAAGCGCGCCTCCGCACCCCCTTGAAGGGGAGGCCTTCACAGCAGAAACCTGGCTGATCGATGAAGTAGGTCTCAGCCATATCGCGGCTCGACAGGTCATCGACTATCTCGGTTCCGCGAAAGCAGCTCTCGGCCTGTTGCCGACCCAGCACGTGCTCGCAATGGAGCGCTTCTTCGATGAGTCCGGCGGCACCCAGCTGATCATCCATACGCCGTTTGGCAGCCGCGTCAATCGCGCCTGGGGCCTCGCGCTGCGCAAGCGCTTCTGTCGAAAGTTCAATTTCGAGCTGCAAGCCGCGGCGACCGAAGACGCGATCGTATTGTCGCTGTCGACGAGTCACAGCTTTCCGCTGGAGGACGTCGCACGCTATCTGCACTCCGAATCGGTGCGCGACGTGTTGATCCAGGCGCTGCTCGACGCGCCGATGTTCGGCGTGCGCTGGCGCTGGAATGCAACGACGGCGCTCGCGCTGCCACGCTTCCAGGGCGGTTCCAAGGTGCCGCCGCAACTGCAACGCATGAAGTCCGAGGATCTGCTCGCGACCGTGTTTCCGGATCAGGTGGCTTGCGCCGAGAATCTTGTCGGCGAGCGCGAGATTCCCGATCATCCCCTGGTCGAGCAGACGCTGCACGATTGCCTGCACGAGGCGATGGACATCGATGGTCTGATCTCGTTGTTGAAGGGTTTGGAGCAGGGCACGATACGCATCGTTGCGCGCGACCTCACGGGTCCGTCGCCACTGGCAGCCGAAATACTGGGTGCGCGCCCGTATGCGTTCCTCGACGATGCGCCACTGGAGGAGCGGCGTACGCAAGCGGTCGTGAACCGGCGCTGGAGCGATCCGCAAAACGCTGACGATCTGGGTCGCCTCGATTCCGATGCAATTGCCGGTGTGCGCGAGGAGGCGTGGCCCGAAGCGCGTTCCGCTGACGAATTGCACGCGGCATTGATGGGTGTTGCCTTCGTCACCGATGCCGAAGCGCAGGCGACGCAGGGATGGCCGCAATGGCTGGCGAAGCTCGCGGCGGACCGGCGCGTGACGCGGCTGTCGCGCGCGCATGTGCACTATGCCGCGACACCATCCCCACCCAACCCTCCCCTTGAAGGGGAGGGCTTTGAGGGCACTGCGGCGGAAACGACGCCTACAGCGCCTCCGGGCGCGGAGGCCAGCGCATTCGCGTTCGAGCCCTCCGCTTCAAGGGGAGGGTTGGGTGGGGATGGTGACAGTCATGAACTGACCAGCATCGCGACTGAAGCCGCTTGCACCCATGTTGTGGGAGAAGGCATCTGGGTCGCCGCCGAGCGCCTGCCGCAATTCGAAGCGATCCTTGGCGGTGCATTGCGCGAGCCCGCGATCGATGCGCCAGCCGAATATGCCAGCACATGGACGCGCGAGGACGCGCTCGTCGATGTTCTGCGTGCAAGACTCACCGCGCTGGGTCCCGTGCGCGTGAGCTCGCTAGCACAATCTCTTGGTATCGCGCCCATCGACATCGAGATTGCCCTGCTTGCGCTGGAGTCCGATGGCTACGTGATGCGCGGCCGCTTTTCCGCGTCGGCGCTCGACGTCGACAGCGAGATCGAGTGGTGCGAGCGGCACCTGCTGGCACGCATCCATCGTTACACGGTCAATCGCCTGCGTCGCGAGATCGAGCCCGTCGAAGCGCGAGACTTCATGCGTTTCCTGTTCGAGTGGCAGCGTGTGGCGCCCGGAACGCAGGTCACCGGACCGGATGCGTTGGCCGGAGTGCTCGTGCAGCTGGAAGGCTTCGAAGCGGCCGCCTCGGCGTGGGAAAGCGAGATCCTGCCCGCGCGCGTTGATGCATACGAGATCGCGTGGCTGGATGCGTTGTGTCAGGCCGGGCGCGTGGTGTGGACACGCTTGCGCGGACGCAAGGCGGTTGCTGGTGAACGTGCCGGTGGTCCCGTGCGCGCAACACCGACGGTCCTGTTGCAGCGACGCCAGCGTGACGCATGGATGTCGTTCGGCGGCCTCGCTGCCGGCGTCGATCTGTCGCTGTCGTCACGCGCACAGGCAGTCGCTGACTATCTGACCGAACACGGTGCTTCATTCTTCGATGAATTGCTCAGCGGCACACGCCTGTTGCATACCGAGCTGGAGAACGCGCTCGGCGAACTCGTCGCCGCCGGCCTGATCAATTCGGACAGTTTCAGCGGACTGCGCGCGTTGCTGGTGCCTTCGTCAAAGCGCCCGGCGACACAGCGGCGGCATGGGCGCCGTCGCGCATTGTTCGGCATCGAAGACGCGGGTCGCTGGTCGCTTGTGCGTCGGCGTGCGCCGCAGGAAGACGAAAAGGGCCATCGGCCGAAATTCGACGCGGTGGCGCTCGAATATGCGGCGCAGGTTTTGCTCAGGCGCTATGGCGTCGTGTGCTGGCGCCTGCTTGCGCACGAAGCCGATTGGCTGCCGCCGTGGCGTGAATTGTTGCGCGTGTATCACCGTCTTGAAGCACGCGGTGAAATCCGCGGTGGTCGTTTCATCGCGGGCGTCGCGGGTGAGCAGTTCGCGTTGCCGGAGGCGATTGCCTCGTTGCGCAGCGTGCGCCAGCGCGCACCGAATGAAACGTTTGTCTGCGTCTGCGGCGCAGATCCGCTCAACCTGGTCGGCAGCCTGATGGCGGGCGACAAGGTTCCACGCGTGGTCGGTTCCCGCGTGCTGTATCGCGACGGCGTGCCGATTGCGAGTCGAGTCGCCGGCAAAACTGTATTCCTGCAAACGGTCGATGTGACGGAAGAACACCCCTTGCGCATGCGATTGCTGCGCGGCAGCGCGCGGCCGCAGGTTGCGAGCCCGAATTCTTCCTTCGTGAACGGTTCGGAAGAGGAATAGCGTCGGAGCGCGTTTGGAGCTGAACGAGATCGGAGCATGCGTGTCGTTCGATGTTCCCGGTTAAGCATCACTCCCCGATAGTTGAGAACTCAAATCGACACCGAGGAGAATTTCATGAAGCGGAACCTGCTTTATTCACTGCTGTTCGTGGGTGCGACATTCGCCGGCGGCGCGATCGCGCAGCTTCCGCACGCGGACGAAGTGCCGCGCGGCGAGATGGCCCGCGCGGATGTCGATTTCCTGACCACGGTCGATGCCGCCAACATGGATCAGCTCATGCTGGCCAAGCGTGCTGGATCGCGCGCGCGCAACCCCGGAGTTCATTCGCTTTCGGACAACATCGTACGGAGTTATACCAAGGCAGACGATGCGCTGCGTTTGCTCGCCGCGGCAAAGCATGTGGATCTCGCCCATCGGCCGACTGAAAAGGGCCAGAGCGAAGCGGACTCACTGCTCGATCATCGCGGCGCGCTCGATCAGGAATACGTCAACGACGTGGTGAAGAATACGGATGACTTGATCGTGATGTACGAAGGCGCGCGCGACCACAGCGAGGATGCCGACATCCGCACGTTTGCCGACACGATGTTGCCGGCCTTGCACGATCATCAGCGGCAGGCGAAGGATATTCTGGCGCGTGAGGGCGACGGCAAACGCTAGGAAGCGCCGTCAGTTTCGCGCCTGCGAGCGCAGGCGCGGAACCCTGTTTGCGCAGGTGGCGATTGCGGCTAGCGCTCCGCAGCGGCGCGATTGTCGTTGCGCGCGAAGACACGCTTACCGCCCACCCAGGTTTCAAGCACCTGCGTCGACCTGATCCTTGAAGGCTTGATCTTGAACAGGTCCCGATCGATCAGGATGAAATCGGCCCACTTGCCCGGTTCCAGCGTGCCCAGGGTTTTTTCATGGTGCCCGGCATACGCGGCGTCGAGCGTGAATGCGCGCAGCGCTTCAATCAAGGTCATCTTCTGGTCGGGCCGCCAGCCACCGCGCGGTCTGCCCTTGTGGTCCTCGCGCGTAACCGCTGCATGCAGACCGTAAAACGGATTCGATGACTCGACCGGAAAATCGGAGCCGCCCGCGATCACCGTGCCTTGCTGCAGGAAACGGCGCCAGGCGTAGGCGCCTTTGAGTCGTTCGGGACCGATGCGATCTTCGGCCATGTTCATGTCCGAGGTCGCGTGCGTTGGCTGCATCGAGGCGATTAGCTTGAGCTTCGAAAAGCGCGGGATGTCTTCGAGCGTGACGACCTGCGCATGCTCGATGCGATTGCGCAGTTCCTGTCCGCGATGTGCCTTGAACGCCGCTTCGAAGCTATCAAGGACTTCGCGATTGGCGCGATCACCGATTGCATGGACGCACACCTGATAGCCCTTGCCGAGCGCCTTGCCGATCATCGCGGTCATGTCGACGGGGGAATGGAACAGCAAGCCGCTATTCTTCGGATCGTCCGTATACGG
>JBDSNK010000273.1:0-3516 GCA_039915385.1 Dokdonella sp. | reverse complement strand
GGCGTCGCCTGGATCGCCGCCGATATCACTCAAACCTTGAAGTTCCGCTGCACGGTGCAGTTGATCGCGAAAGCATCGAATCCACCCGCAAGTCTGGATCGCCTTTCCTTGTATACCAGCCACGGCGCGCCGTTGAGCGACATCATTTTCGCCGACGGTTTTGATCCCTGAATTCGGCAGCGCCAAAGCACAGCGACGCATCTGCGCGGCTCGCTCGCTTGACCTGCAGTTGCGATTTGAAGGGCAGCACCATCAGCTCCGAAATTCGTTCGCGCCACGCGCTACGCGATCGAGTCGGCGAGCAAGCAAGGCCATGTCCCATTGATCGACGGCGACCAGCTGCGCGCGATAATCGGACCGCTGCCGGATTCGCACATACAACACGCGCTTCCTTCACATGGGGCGCGTGTCGTCGATGACCTTCGCACCCGCAGCGGAAGTCGCCATGGACGTGGTCGCGGCAGCCATTCTGTTGCCAGCGTCGTTGCCGGTGTCGCGATAGTGCTCGCTTTGGTGTTCTCTATCGCATTCGTCATCTCCCACGTGTTTCAGCGTATGAACAAGACACTTGCTCCAGCCGGGCCACCCGCGGCGACCATGCCGACCAGACCATCGCCGCCGTAGCAGCCGCTCGCGTTGCCTGAATACCCATCGTCATTTTCTCCGCGGGCCGTCTCGTCCAATAGCGTCCCATCCATAGAGTTGCCGAGGCCTAAGACGGACGCGCAGCGGAAGGAGTGGGCACGCAGGAACGCGACATCGATGAAGATCCTCGAAAAGACAACGCCAGAGGCGCAGTGATTTGCCTTGCGATTTTTCCGGATAGGTGGAATGAAGTTCACTCTCAAGCGCTTCGCCAGACTGCCTGCAAACTCGCCAGGCTCCTCCTTCTCCGGTCACTCACCTGGAACTCAACCTATGTCGAAAACACTTCGTTACGCTCTGCTCGTCAGCACAATCTCATTGAGCATGGTGGCCAGCGCCACCCCGAGCCGGTTTCCTGCCCTTGAGAAACTTCCAGACAAGGCGCGAGCAGCGGTTGCCACCTTGATGGATTGGCAGAGAACGCTTGAAGATCTCAAGGTTTCCGAGATCGAAGCCCGATTTGGCAAGCCGTTCAAGACCATCGACGGCGGTATCAACGCCGCAAGCGGCAAAGCGATGCAGTCGATCTTCTATCGGCTTTCTCGGAGGAGTGAACTCCAGATCACGATTCACAAGGGCGAAGTCATAGCCGTAGCCACGATTGTGATGCCCAGCGCCAATGAGGACGATCCGATCGACGACTAGTCAATACGTGGCATCAGTTTCATTTTGATCGTCGAAAAATACAGCGCGAGCGCGCATCTTGATGAGTGCAACACGTCCGCGCGGCTCCAATTGCCGTGTGAGCGGGTCGCATCACGCTCCCGCGAATGCGCGTGACTTTCCGCTCGACCCTCGTCGTCGCCATCGACGACGCCTATTCATTTCAAGGCAAGCCGCATGAATCCCATGATCAGTCGTCTGCTACTCGTTGCTCTGACCGTCGTCGCTATTGATGACGCTCGCGCTGCGCCCGTCCAACCGTTCTCGAAAGCATTGCCGCAGATGTGCAAAACGCTGCAACAGCAGGGCTGGCTAGCGCCCGCGGACATACTCAACCCAGGGCACCTTCAGCAGGCCGAGATGAGTATTCCGGGGGTGATGTACATGTGTACGCTGGAGCATCGGCTCGCGGGCCAAGGGCCCGGACACAAGCCAGATCTGCAAGTCTTGTTGAGTGAAAGCGGCGGCGATCCGAGCATCATTTTTTCCGCCGACGTCTGGTGTGCTGCAGATCGTGCTGCTGCGCTCACCGCATTGGCCGATCAACTGGCGCGGGAGATACAGGCGGTGGGATGGAGCGTTCCCAAGGAGACCCTGGACGCGGTTCGCACCGGCACGGCCAGCAAGGCAACGGCAACACCGCTGGTATTCAAGACCACGCCGATCGAGGTTGATGCGCACGCGTGTGAACGAGTCGCCGACGATGCACTCGGTGCCGTGTTGATGAAAATTGATGTGAAGGTTGAGCCTGCGAGCGGCGCAAAGTAGCGATCAAGCAACAAGGGCGCGCAAGAACCACGCGTTTGAGGCACCTGCGCATCCGGATCAGGCTTTTCGAAAACCCCCAGGTGGACGCGGTCGCCCAGAGATCGACTACTCGGTGTTCTCCGGAATGGGAACGACCCTGCCGAGAACCTTGCCTGAGCCGTCGAGGATTTCGGCTTTCCCGCTGAATTCCAAAACAACGTTGCCCTTGAAGCTTACGACGATACGGTCGCCCTTCCTGTTCCAGTGGTGCTCGCCAGCGACCTTCCTGTTTGCGATGGCGACGCCTAGCGGCGAATGCACAAGCTCAGACCCGATGGGAAGCAGCGTGAAGACGCAGTCGCCACTTTCCGCCTTGAAGCTTGGCGCCGCCAAGACGAAACCGACGTGCTCCCCGTCAACGGTCTGGAGTGCGAACCCACGGGTATATTCCATGCAGAAACCCGAAGAAGAAAAGAGCAAGAGCAGGACGAATGCCAGCAAACGGTTCATGCGGGGGCCTGATAGCAATCGGTTGAAAACCTGACCTGCTGGAAATCTATACAGAACGGCGATCAGGTGCACAAGCGCAACCAATCGTTGTCGCATGCAGCCGCCTGATCGCAGGCCTGATTGCTCGACAATCCGGCACCGTCGAAGACAGGCATTGCTGATCAAGTGATTCCATTGTGCGCAATGACGGTGTTGTCGACTGCAACCTCCTGCAGCGGACCGTTCACGAGTTAAAGCGTCGCGATGACGGGCGCGTCAAGCAGGGCCGCCTTGATGGCGTTGCCATCGCCCTGCGAGATCATCAGGCATGGAAGCGTCGACACCTTCGCGCCTGACAGCCGCCGTCGGCTGGCGTGATCCTGGCGGTGTTGTCTGAAAAGTGGAAGTACTCGCCATGCACGTTCACCGGATCGCCGTCGAGGCGCCTGGCAAGGTGAGCGTCAGGATCAACCGCGCAGTCCGGCACCGGGACGAACTCGCCGCTCCTCGGCGCTCACTCCACGCAAGCCACTCGATTCCTTCCTCCGCGCTTCGCTACATAGAGCGCTTCGTCCGCCCTCGTGTAGAGGGTAGTGACGGATCCGCCAACGCGCAAAGCCGCGACGCCGATACT
The DNA here is from genome assembly GCA_039915385.1 of Dokdonella sp. Taxonomy (GTDB): domain Bacteria; phylum Pseudomonadota; class Gammaproteobacteria; order Xanthomonadales; family Rhodanobacteraceae; genus Dokdonella_A. Next base: position 338 of record JBDSNK010000273.1, on the reverse strand, counting down.
CACCGTGAGGGGCAATTCGTGCTGCAGCGCCTCGATCGTGGCGCGCAGGCGTTCGCACTCCACGGCTGCTTGCACGGCGTCTTTGCCAGGGAACACGATCCCGAATTCCTCGCCACCGATGTGCGCAACACTATTGGAGTCATCACCGTTGGGTTTGAGCACGTGTGCCACTGCAATCAGACTCTTGTCGCCAGCAGGATGTCCGAACCGATCATTGATAGCCTTGAAGTGGTCGATATCCACTATCGCCATCGCAACCGGCATACCGTCGACTACGGCCTTGGCGACCGCTGATTCCAAAATACCGCTGAACGCGCGCCGATTGAATAGTCCCGTCA
>JBDSNK010000245.1:0-4606 GCA_039915385.1 Dokdonella sp. | reverse complement strand
GAACCGGAAGAAATGCGCGAGGGCCGGATGGAACTCGACACCACGATGCGATTGGCTGCGATGCAGGTACAGCGTCATCGAGAAGATCGTCAACTGAGTGACGATCAATCCATAGATGAGCCATGTGGCCCAGGATGCCTGGGTCAGCCCGCGAGAAGCGAAGGAAAGCAGGGAGTCGAGCATGGATGTCGCAAAGGATGGGGCGGAAAGCCCACTATACCCGGACCGGAATGGGGCTGCCACGGACCCACGTCAAGGTTTGCGACGGGGCCGCGCGACCCAGTTCACATCACAGCGCTTGCCCTGCGCTGGTCCGAACCGGAACAATCAGGGTTCGTGAGCACTCCCACCCCTTCAATCCTTGCCCTCGACCATGTCAGCCGCCAACTTGCCGGCCGCACGGTCGTGCGCGACCTGAATCTGAACGTGGCGCGTGGCGAAGTTCTCGGACTACTCGGCGTCAACGGCGCCGGCAAGACCACGACCCTGCGCATGATCGCGGGAGTTCTCGCGCCGAGCGCGGGCACGGTCCGTCTGGACGGCGCCGATCTATATGAACAACCGGAACGCGCTCGTCGTGCCATCGGCTACCTGCCGGAGACGCCACCTCTGCACCAAGAACTGAGCACCGAGGAATTCCTCACCTTTTGTGCGCGCCTGCACGGCGTTGCGAGAAAGGCGGCTGCTTCTTCGGTTGCGCGCACGCTCGAGCGCTGCGAACTGGGCGAGGTGCGGCGCCGACCAATTGCAGCGCTGTCCAAGGGATTTCGCCAACGCGTTGGACTCGCTCAGGCGATCGTGCATGAGCCGGAGCTGATCGTGCTTGATGAGCCCGCTTCCGGCCTCGATCCAGTACAGGCCATGAAGCTGCGCGAACTGGTGCGCGGCCTCGGCCAGGATCACGCGGTCATCCTGTCCACGCATGTGCTGCCAGATGTCTCTGCTTGCTGCGACCGCGTCGCCATCCTGCATCGAGGCGAATTGCGCTACAGCGGCCCGGCCGCACCCAGCGTGGCCAACACCTTGCATGTCGGCGTCGCCAAGGCCGCCAATGCGAACGATTGGGCGTCGCTTGCGATGGTCGCATCGGCGGAGGCAATCGACGCAATGCATTGGCGCGTGCATCTTCGCGCCGATGCATCGATCGAAGCGTTCGCGGACGCCGTGGTCAGGCGTGGTCTTGGTCTGATCGAATTGCGCCTGGACGCGGCGCCCCTGGAGTCGACCTTCCTCGCCATTGCTGCGGCCGACGCGCCGGCGCAAGCCGCATGAGCGCGACTGCGCTGATCGCGCGCCACGAATGGCGCCGTCTCGCAGTGCAGCCGTTCGCATGGCTGCTTGCCGCCGTCGTTGTTGCCTTGATGGCGTGGCAATACTTGCTCGCGCTGCAGGGATATCTCGATCTCGCGCCGAAACTGGGTGGCTTGAAGGACGCGCCCGGCGTCACTGACCTTGTCGCGATTCCGCTGCTACGCAGCTTCGGCAATCTGCTCGTCTTGCTGGTGCCGCTGATCACCATGCGCACGCTGGCCGGTGAGCGGGGCGCACACACATTGCCCTTGTTGCTTGCGAGCGGCGTTGGCAACTTGCGCATCGTGCTCGGCAAGTATTTCGGCGCGCTCGGATTCGTCCTCGTATTGATCGCATGTGTCGTGCTGATGCCGCTAGCGCTCGGTTTCGGCACGACGCTGGATCTGGGCAAGATTGCGGCGGCCGTGTTGGGTCTCGCGCTGTTCGCCCTCGCGTTGACCGCGATCGGCATTGCAGCCAGCGCCTGGGCGGCGCAACCCGCACTTGCCGCCGCGATTGCGCTGGCGATCAGCATGCTGCTTGCGGTGGTCGATGCCGGCGCACGTCTGCAGGGCATCGCCAATAGCGGCATCAACTACCTCGCCTTGCCGACACATCTGGAGCCCTTTTTCCGCGGCCTCATGGCGAGCGTCGACGTCGTCTACTTCTTGCTGCTTGCGGCAGTCGCACTGGCGCTGGCGGCGCGCCGGCTCGATACACTGCGTTCGAGGTCGGACTGATGCGTGAACGCTTGGGCAACGCGTTGCATGCCCTGCTCGTTGTTGCGGCCGCGGTGCTGGTCGCGTTCCTCAGCACCCGTTTCGGGTTCGAGCAGGACTGGAGCCAAGCGCGCAGCGCGAGTCTCGCCGATGCTTCGATTGCGCTACTGAAAACCCTCGATGCGCCCGTTGAAGTGACCAGCTACGCGGGCAAACAGGGAGGGCTGCGCGGGGTGATTGCGGATTTCCTCGATCGCTACCGACGCGCAAAACCGGATCTGAGCCTCCGTTTCGTCGATCCCGACGCGGATCCGAATGCGATGCGCGAAGCCGACGTGAAGGTGGATGGCGAGCTCGAGATCCGTTACAAGGGCCGCAGTGAGCGCCTCAAGGTTCTCAGCGAAACCGAATTCTCGAATGCGCTGCTGCGCCTGTCGCGAGCGCGCGAACGCATCGTCGCGTTCCTCGAAGGCGAAGGCGAGCGTCAGCCACTCGGCAAGGCAAACGCGGATCTAGGCCAGTTCGTCACTGCGCTCACCGAACGCGGCTTGCGCGCAGTGCCGTTGCCACTTGCGAACACCGGCAAGGTGCCGGAGAACGCGGATCTCGTCGTGATCGCGAATCCGCAAGTGAAATTGCCGGATGCCGTCGCCGCGGAGCTGGTCGACTACGTTGCGCGTGGCGGAAATCTCCTGTGGCTGACCGAGCCCAGTGAAAACGTCGGACTCGATGAGTTGGCCAAGGCGCTCGCGATGCGTGCGCTGCCCGGCACGATCGTCGACGGCAGCGGTCAGGCGTTTGGCCTGGGCGATCCAAGCTTCGTCGCAATGGATCATTACCCGCCGCATGCGATCAGCAAGGATTTCGCGTTGACCACCTTATTCCCGCAGGCGGTTGCGCTCGCGCAGCTGGCCGATGCACGCTGGGACATCAAGTCAATCCTGCGTTCGAGCGCGAAATCGTGGAACGAAACCGGTCACATCCCGACAGCGGGCGAGACCGCGGATAGTGTGCGCCAGGATGCCGATGTCGGCGAAATTCCGGGCCCGCTCGATCTCGGTTTCGCGCTCAGTCGCGTGTCACCACGTCCGGACAAGCGCGAGCAACGGGTGGTCGTGGTCGGCGACGGCGATTTCCTCTCAAACACGTACTTGGGCAATGGCGGCAACCGCGAATTCGGCCAGCGCGTATTCGACTGGCTGCTGGGTGACGATGCGCAGATTGCGATCGCCGACAGGAGCGCACCTGATCGAGAGTTGAGACTTTCGCAGGGCGCGCTGACCACGATCGCACTCGCCTTCCTGCTTGCGCTACCGTTGTTGCTGACGCTGAGCGGCGGGCTGATTTGGTGGCGCCGTCGGCGTCGGTGAGCGGGGCTTTCGCGATGAACCGACACACACGCACCAACCTTTTCCTTATCGTCATGGTGGCGCTGCTCGGCTTCGCGGTCTATGCGGAGCTGCGCAAGGAAGACGCAATTGCGATCGACCCGCTCACCACGCTCGAACCCACCGTCGTGCAAACGCTGAACATCACCTGCAAAGACTGCAAGCCGCGGCGTTTCGAGAAGATCGACGGCCACTGGCGCATGCTCGAACCATTCGCGCAAGCCGCGGACGACGCACGCATCGAGCGCGTTGTCGCGATCGCGCGAGCGCCGGTTCGTTTCCGACATGCGGCCGGCGAACTCGATGCGAAGAAACTCGGCCTCGATCCACCGTGGGCGAGCCTACGGCTCAATGATACGACGTTGACTTTCGGCACCACCGATGCGATCCACGGCGATCGCTACGTGATGGTGGGCGGCACGATTGCTTTGGTGCCGGACCGTTTCAGCGCGCTGCTGTTTTCGAAACCGGAAAGCGAATTGGCGTCACCGACGGCGCCGACAAAGGAATAGCGCGTGCCGGAACTTCCCGAGGTCGAAACCACGCGGCGCGGACTTGCACCGCATCTGATCGGCCGTACCGTGATCGCACTCGACATTCGCCAGCCGCGACTGCGCTGGCCGATACCTCATGCATTGCGCACATCGCTGCCTGGACAGCGCATTGAGGCGATCGAACGCCGCGCCAAATATCTGCTCGTGCACACTGAACCCGGCAGCGCGCTGCTGCACTTGGGCATGTCCGGCTCGTTGCGCGTGCTGCCAGCGAACACTCCGGCTGGCGCACACGATCACGTCGACTGGCGCCTCGATTCCGGCCAGGTGCTGCGCTACACCGATCCGCGCCGCTTCGGTAGCCAGCTGTGGCAGGCGCGCGGCGACATTCACCCCTTGCTGGCCGATCTCGGGCCCGAGCCGCTGTCTGACGACTTCGACGGCGATCGACTCTGGTTGCGGGCACGCGGACGCAAAGCGACAGTGAAGCTGTTCCTGATGGATCAGGCGATCGTCGTCGGCGTCGGCAATATCTATGCGAGCGAGGCATTGTTTGCGGCTGGTATCCATCCGAAACGCGCGGCCGGATCGGTCTCGCGCGAACGTTGCGCGCGTCTCGCCTCTGAAGTGAAACGCATTCTCGCGTATGCAATCACGCGCGGGGGCACGACCTTGCGCGATTTCATCAGCCCTGACGGCGTGCCGGGATACTTCG
>JBDSNK010000239.1:0-4260 GCA_039915385.1 Dokdonella sp. | reverse complement strand
TCCGCCTACGGCAGCGACCTGGTCAACGGCCATGTCGCGGAATTCTCGCTGCTGCCGCCGCCACCTACTTCGTGGACTGCGAACGATCCGGCGCACGACCTGCACTTCAGCATCGCGGTGCTCGATGTCAGCACGCGCAGTCTCGATGTCGCCATCACGCGCATCTCCAGCAACGCCATACGCGCAAGCGGGCATGTCGACCAATCGGGCAGCGGCACGATCACGTTCTCCGATGGATCGAGCGCGCTTGTGCGCAGCTGGGTCATGAGCGATGGCAGCGATGAGATCTTCCGCAGTGGCTTCGAGGCGAACTGAGCAGTCCACGCGTCCCACAGCAGTGCGAATGCGGAGTTGCTCTTTCCTGGAGGAGCGGCTTCAGCCGCGATACTCTTTGTTGGAACTGGCAAGGCATCGCGGCTGAAGCCGCTCCTGCAAAAAAAACTTCCACGACACGGGGGTCCCCACCTCTGAAGCAAACGCCTGTCTAGCGACAGGGGCGATCGCGCGGGCATCCCGTCTTGGTTTCATCGGCCTTTTTCGCGCGATCGAGCAACGCGTGCAGCGCGGGATTCCACAACGCCCAGTCATGTTGCCCCGGCAGCATCAACACATGCTCGACCAGCAACTGTCCGCTCATGAGTTCGATCGGCACGCGAAAGGGTTCGCGGTCGCCATACGCAAGCCACACCGAACGCGCGCGCGCAGGATCGCTCGACCAGCCTTTCAAGGTGCGCCAGAGTTCATGCTGGAACGTATCCGGCCCGAGCACTTGCGCAGGCCCGGGATTCCATTGCGCGAGTCCACCCGCGGCTCGGATCTCGTCGTGTATGGCCTTCTCGCCGAGATAGGGTGACAGCAGCAGCACACCGTCGACCTGATCCGGATAATCATGTTCGTATAACACCGCACCCATGCCGCCGAGCGAAATGCCGGCGATCCAGACCGGGCGATCGTTGCGAGCACGCGCGGGCGCGACAATCTCGTCGTGCAGCCGACGTGCAGCGTGGCCTTCCTTGTAGAACGGCATCGTGAGCCCGGTCAGCACAACATCCGCATCCGGCCATGCGGACTGGATCGTCTGCGCAACCTGGCGCCGTTCCATCGAAGCGAGATCGTCGCCGCGCCCCGGCAGCATCACGACCAGACGGTGCGCAGGCTGGGGCGCTGCGATGAATGCGGTAGGTATCGGACGTGTGACGTCACCGCCGGCGGCGCAGGCGGTAATGCAGACCGTGACCCCGAGGAGGAGGAGCACGCGGCTGCGAAGAATCAGGGACATGATCGTCATCTGTAGCATGGCATCTGAGTTCATTGCTGCGTCCGGAATCGGGCAAGGGTTGCGATTGTGTCGACCATCGCATGAATCGCTGCCATGCGTGCCGCCTGCGAGGCTGTTTGCCGCGTTGCATGTGCGCGAACGGCAAACGAGACCCCCAGGAGATCAACGACGATCGCATCGAATCCTTGATTGGAGACGCCCATTCAAAGCAAAAAGCCCAAGGTGCCCCCGCCTGTTCGCATCGCGCGCCTTCTTGCTTTAAGCCCGAGCTAGCGACCACTTAGTCCGTTTGCTCACCCTGCAACACGGTCCGTGGAAACCGTCGGTGCGGATGTCCGGATCACGTAGACGGCTTTCAAACGCGATGGACCGGGCTGCCCGGCTCCAGTGGCTCGCGATCGAAGGCGTCACGCACGGCACCGCTGGCTTCCGACCACGACAGATCCTTCGACGCGGGCTGCGATTCCCATTCTCCGCGCAGCAGGTGTTCGGATTCGCCCCAGGTCATGCGGCCGTGCCGCGAACGCGCTTCCCAGCCGTGGCGATAGGCGGGTTGATATTTCTCGTACGCGGAACCGTCGGCGATATAGGGTCGATTGAGGTAATTCTCGCGCCAGTAAGCATCCGCCGTCGGGTCGATGCCCTCGGCAACGCCTTTGCCAAACAGCCCGCCGGCAATCGCACCGACGGCGGCGCCGACCGCCGTGCCGATCGGACCGACGACCGTTCCCGCTGCCGCGCCTGCAGCCGCACCGCCCAAGGCCGCCCCGACACCCGTTCCCACAGGATGTGCGCCCGGCTCGCCGCTGATCGGATCAAGATTTTCGGACGGAATCTTTTCGCTGTTCATGAGCGTCTCCAGTTGGGTGGAGGGTCACTATGGGCGCGCATGCATTAACCGTTGGGTGATCGCCGCCGTGGATGTCTGTTGGCGTTCAGATAGCGCCAAGAATTTGTTCGTACATGCGACGTGCGCTTTAGCCCTCACCTTCCAGGGGTGAGTCGGGCTTTACTCGCGCCATCCGTGGCGCTCGCGCTACGCGCCAGCTGCGCTGTTCGCGCCCGCTCCTGCGGGCGCAGTCGCGCAGCATGCCGCGCGCCGGCGAATGGCTGCACAAGGATGTGCAGACTGGGCCACCAAGGGCAGGATGCCCGATGGTTGGGTGGGGATGGTGTACACGCCGCGCAGAGCATCGTGGCTGAAGCCGTTCCCACAATGCAGCGCGCATCACTGCACGCGCCAACAAACACTCAACCTCAGCCCCGCGCAAGCTCCTGCGCGACTACTTCGTGCACGTCGGGGTCGACCATCAGCCCGAAATGCGTGGAGGTCACTTCGCGCGCGTGGCACTCGCCTTGCGCATCCGCCGAGGCCTGCCATGCGACAACGCCGTCGTCGCGACTGTAGATGGACGTCACCGGCACCTTGGCGGCGTCGCGCAACATCGCGCGCACGCCGGGATCGCGTCTGTCACGTCCACCGAGCGCCGAATACAACGACGAGAGATGGCTCGCTGCGGGATCCGCATTCAGCGGCGAACCGAGCGCGACGACCGATGCCACAGCGGCGGGCACGCGGCCGGCGACGATGCGCGCCATCAATCCACCGAGCGACCAGCCGACGATGCGCACTGGCCGCTGCGTGCTCCGCGCGATGGCGCGCACGCGCTGCGAGAGTTTGCGCATGACGCCCTCGCGCGGACCGCGGTTGATACCCTGGTTCCACGTATGCACGTCGTAGCCCGCACGTTCCAGGTGATGGCGCAGCAATACGGTCGCCGAATCATTCGTGCCGAGGCCCGGCACGACCAGCACCGGATACCCATCCCAACGCTGCTTGGCCGCACGTCTCGCGAGCAGGGCTTTGCCGAGGCTGCGTAGCGCTTTCAATTCGCCGAGCGTTTTCCATAGCGACGGCGGTGTTATTTTTGGCGCGTCCGACGGTGTCGTCATCGCGTTCTCCCCTTGCTCAAGCCGATGACGGTAGAGGGATCGCGCTGAACGGCTTCGCAACCGCACACGTCAAAAGAGCCACTGTGCCGCTTGCATGCGTTGCGTTTGGGTGAGACGCGAATTGGGCGCCACCGGTCCGAATCCGAGTAGATAGTCGATTGCACGAGCGCCCTTGGTATCGACCTGTACGGATCAGCCCGGACATTCAGCAGCCGCTCGATCATCGAAAGCGAGCCACTCGCGGCGGCGTACATCAGCGGTGAGCGGGCGTCGTGTGCCAGCGAGTAGCTCCATCCATCGCGCGCTTCCATCGTCGTCGCGTTGACCGCGGCGTGATGCGCGAGAAGCAGGCGTGCGCTCTGAATCAGATCGTGCTGCGCGGCGAACATCAGTGACGGCTAGCCAATGTTGCCTGAATGCTGGTCTTGTGACGGCCGTGCCGTTAATACTGGAGTCGACTTGCCGCAGCTATATTGCTCGCATGTGCGCGCGACGCCGCGCTTCGAGTACGGGCGACAATGAGATGGCTCAGGAGATGGGTCAGCTTCCGTTTTGCAAAACGGCAATGTCGGAACACGTCAATCGCCTGATGGACATTTCGGGCCGCATGAGTTCGCGGTTGTCGCCGCGCGTCCGTAGCTGAGCCGTGGTGATGACGGATTGCACCGTTCAGAAGAAGCGCGGCTGCACTCGGCAGTAACCGGCGGGTTGGGGTGGGGAGCGCGGCAATGTATCCACGACATGTGTTTGAGCTCGACCCATCGTCGCGCTTGGCGCGCAAACGAATGATGCAGGACGTACAACGTCATTGCATGCACAACACAGGCCTATGTTCCTGTTTTCCTCAACTCAACCATGTGTTGGAACCCATGACAGATGCGGCCATGACAGACCCTGAGGGCGCGCGCCTTGCCGCGCTCGCCAGCTACGGCATCCTCGACACTCTGCCGGAGCAGTCGTACGACGATCTCGTGGCCATTGCTGCCGGTATCTGCGATGCCCCAATGGCCTCGGTCGCGTTGTTCGAT
>JBDSNK010000137.1:0-9934 GCA_039915385.1 Dokdonella sp. | reverse complement strand
TTCGGCGGAATCATCGCGTTCAATCATCGTCTCGATGCCGCTACCGCACGCAAGATTGTCGAGCGCCAGTTCGTCGAGGTCGTGATCGCGCCGGACTTCGATGCCGATGCCATCGACGCGATCGCCGCGAAACCGAATGTGCGCGTGCTGGCCAGCGGCGAATGGGCGCTGTCGCCACCGCAGGCTTTTGATTTCAAGCGCGTCGCCGGCGGTCTGCTGGTGCAGGATGCCGACCGCGATACCTTGCTGCTGTCGGACCTCAAGGTGGTTTCACGGCGCGCACCGGATGCCGCTGAATTGCATGACCTGCTGTTTGCATGGCATGTCGCGATGTTCGTCAAGTCGAATGCGATCGTGTACGTCCGTGGCGGCCGCACCATCGGCATAGGCGCCGGTCAGATGAGTCGCGTGATCAGCGCGAAGATCGCCGCGATGAAGGCGGCGGAAGCAAAACTCGTGGTGCCCGGCAGCGTGATGGCATCGGACGCCTTCTTCCCGTTCCGCGACGGCATCGACACGGCTGCAGAGGCCGGCATTCGCGCGGTGATTCAGCCCGGCGGCTCGATGCGCGATGCCGAAGTCATCGCTGCAGCGAACGAGCACGACATGGCAATGGTGTTTACCGGCGTGCGGCATTTCAGGCACTGAGCCGGGAATCGGGAATGGTCAGAGCGAAATAACATGCTGCGAGGCCAAATCATGTCTGCGGTTGTCCGATTCCTGATTCCCCATTCCCGATTCCCGTCCCCATGAAAGTCCTCGTCATTGGTTCCGGCGGCCGCGAGCACGCGCTAGCCTGGAAATTGAAACAGTCGCCGCTGGTCGGTGAAGTTATCGTCGCGCCCGGCAATGCCGGCACCGCACGCGAAGCAGGCGTGCGCAACGCCGATGTCGCGATGACCGATGTCGACGGCCTGCTCACACTGGCGATCGACGAGGACATCGGGCTGACCGTGGTCGGTCCTGAGGCCGCGCTCGCAGTCGGCGTCGTCGATCGTTTCCGCGCAGCGGGACTGCGGTGCTTCGGTGCTACCCGGATTGCCGCGCAGCTGGAAAGTTCCAAGGCGTTCGCGAAGGATTTCCTCGCCCGCCACAACATTCCTACGGCGCACTACGCCGTGTTTACCGAACTTGCGCCTGCGCTTGCCCACGTGAAGAAACACGGTGCGCCGATCGTGATCAAGGCCGACGGACTCGCTGCCGGCAAGGGCGTCGTCGTCGCACTGACGCTCGCCGATGCAGAGCAGGCGCTGCGCGACATGCTCGGCGCGCATGCGTTTGGCGATGCTTCCGCGTGCGTCGTCATCGAGGAATTCCTCGAAGGCGAAGAAGCCAGCTACATCGTGATGAGCGACGGGCACAACGTGTTGCCGCTTGCCACCAGCCAGGACCATAAGCGCCGCGATGAAGGCGACCTCGGGCCCAACACCGGCGGTATGGGCGCGTATTCACCCGCGCCCGTGGTCACGCCCGCAGTCGAGCGACGCATCCTCGATGAAGTGATTCATCCGACCATTGCCGGCATGGCTGCGGAAGGCGCCCCGTTCAGCGGCTTCCTGTACGCGGGGGTGATGATTGACGCACACGGTGCGCCGAAAGTGATCGAGTTCAATGCCCGCCTCGGCGATCCGGAAACGCAGCCGATCATGCTGCGGCTGAAGTCGGATCTGGTCGATCTGGTCGAGGCTGCGCTCGATGGCCTTCTGGAAGTAAAGAAGGCTGAATGGGATCCGCGGCCCGCTATCGGCGTGGTGGTTGCCGCTGGCGGCTATCCTGGCAAGGTACGTAACGGTGATCTGATCGAAGGGCTCGCGGCGGATACCGGTGTGGACACGAAGGTATTCCACGCCGGAACGTACATTGATGGTGCGGGTCATGTGGTCACGGCTGGCGGGCGCGTGCTTTCAGTGTGCGCGCTGGGTGACGACCTTGCCGCAGCACGCGCGCACGCCTACGCGGTCGTTCAGACGATTCGTTTCGACGGCGCCTTCTCGCGCCGAGATATCGGTCATCGCGCACTGCAACGCTGACCTTGGTCAGCGTTGCAGCATCAGCCCGCTGGGCGGGCTGATGCTCGAACTGGTTTACTTTGCAGGCACGGCAGCCGCTTTCGAATCCGGTGCCAGTCGCGCAGGATGGTACATCGCGGCGCTCGCCGGCCACGGCAGGTCAGGCAGCTTGTGCGCCTGCAATTGCTGCAGGACCTCGCGATACGGAACCAGTGCACCCTTTAGACCATTGCGCACGAGCAGGAACATGGCTGCCTGCTGGGTCTTTACTGCGTCGTCCCACTTGCCGTTTGCGGCCAGCGCCAGCGCATAGGCTTCGCCGGTCTGCGCCGTGCCTGCGGCGTTCAATTTGCGACCGTATTCGAGCGCGCCGAGGCGTTCCTTGGGAGTCGCCGCCGGACACGTGCTCGCAAGGCGCACGAACAGCTGCAGCACGAAAATATTGCCCGCATCCTTCGCCAGCACATCGCTGACATCACGCAACGCCGAACCACAGCGGCCCGCAATCGCGTCCGCGGCAGTGAGATTGATCCAGGGCTCGGGATTGGTCAGATCCAGTTGCACCAGCGCACGCAACTGCGTGATCGCGTCGTCGCGACGACCCACGCGCAGCAACAGCGCGCCATACAATTCGCGCGCTTCGCCAAGCTTGGGATCGAGTCGCACGGCGTCCTCGTACGCGCGCTGCGCGCCAGCGTCGTCGTTGGCCATTTCCAGGGCCACGCCAAGACTCAGATGCGCGAGTGCGTTGTCCTTGCCGGCTGCGATCGCGGACATTGCGCGTGTTTTTGCTGCGGGCAGGTTGCCAGCAGCAGCTTCGACGCGCGCGTACAACGCCAGCAGGGTGGAATCGTTAGGGCTTGCCTTCAGCGCTTCGTCGAGCTCATGGCGTGCGGAATCGTATTGGCGCAGGGCGAGGAAAGAGGCCGCGTCGCTCGCGTGCGAGGAAGGCGGCGTCGGAGCCGACGGCGCGTTCGCTGCAGCAGGAGCGATTCCGAGCACCCCGTCTCCGAGTGGATCGATGAGCGTCGGCGCCACATTGCCGGCTTTCGCGCGTGCATCCGCGGCAGCCTTGGTATTGCCCGCTCCCGTCTGCGCATCGGCCAGCGTTGCGTACAGGCGTGTCGCTGCGGGATCGATCGACAAAGCCTTTTCGGTCTGCTCAACGGCGTCGGGGTAGCGCTTCTGGCGCAACGCGATCTCGCCGAGCATCGCGAAAGGCACGGCTTGATCGCTGTGCGAGCGAGTGAATTCAGCGAGCAACTTGCGCGCACCGTCGAGATCACCGTTGTCAATCTTCGCGCGCGCGACCGTCACCACGATCGGCGCATACTCGCGATTGAGTTGCAGCGCGAGTTCAAAGTAATTCTGCGCGACGGCATTTTGCTTCCGTGAACGGGCCAGGATGCCCTGCGCGTAAACCCAGCGGCCATCCTTCGGTGCCAGCTGGGTTGCGTCGTCGAATGCGATGCCGGCCGCTTCCAGGAAGCCGTTGCTCGCATAGGCCGCGCCGATGATCGCGTACGCTTCGGCCAGCGTATCGCCCACCAGTTTGCCCTTGGTGCTCTCGAATGTTTCGCGTGTCTCGCGCAGATCGGTCGCACGCTCGGGCGGCAATTTGGACAAATCGGGCGTCGGCACCGGCTTGACCACGGGCTCGGCGAAGACGGGCGTGGGCGCTACCACGAGAGCAGCGAGCAACGCGAATACTGAGAAATGGCGCATGGGCATCGGTAGGAGACCGCTGATGGCTGACAAGCCACGCAGTTTACCCGCTCGCGGCGTACGCTGTCGGGACCCATGCCCACGCAAAAAGTTCAGGCATCAGCGGTCGCCAACACCTGAGTGGTCCTGCTAGATTCCGGTCATCCCATGCAAGGCCCTGCCATGAGCGGCTCCAGCCAGTTCAACCTGCTGCGCACGCGTCGATTCGCTCCGTTTTTCGCCACCCAGGCGCTGGGGGCGTTCAACGACAACGCATTCCGCCAGGCGATGGTGGTGCTGGTTGCCTTCCACCTCGGCCTCAGCGATCACGAGGTCGGTTTCTACTCGAACCTCGCCCCGGCATTGTTCATCCTGCCGTTCTTCCTGTTTTCGGCAAGCGCGGGCCAGCTGGCGGAGAAATTCGAGAAGACGCGCCTGATCCGCTGTGTGAAGCTGTTCGAGATTGCGGCGATGTGCCTGGCCGCATATGCGTTCCATGCGAGCAACGTGCCCCTTCTGCTGACCGTGCTGGTCATGATGGGGCTGCATTCGACCCTGTTCGGTCCGATCAAGTATTCGATCCTGCCGCAGGCGCTGAAATCCGAGGAACTGGTGGGCGGCAACGGCCTGGTCGAGATGGGCACGTCGCTGGCGATCCTGTTCGGCATGATCGCCGGCGGCTCGCTGATGGCGCTGGGAGGCGCTGGACCGACCGCCGCCTCAGCCCTCGTCATCGGCGTCGCCATCATCGGCTATCTGGTCAGTCGCACGATTCCGCCGGCGCCGGCGACCGCGCCCGGCCTTGCCTTCAACTGGAATCCGCTGACTGAGACCTGGCGCGTGCTCGGTTTCGTGACCAGGAACCGCACCGTATTCAACTCGGTGCTCGGCATATCCTGGTTCTGGTTCTTCGGTGGCGTATTCACCGCGCAGCTGCCGAACTACACCAAGCTTTTCCTAGGCGGCGATGAATCGGTCGCGATTCTCGTGCTCGCGCTGTTCTCGATCGGCGTCGGCATCGGTTCACTTCTGTGCGAGCGCCTGTCCGGACACAAGGTCGAAATCGGACTGGTGCCGTTCGGATCGATCGGTTTGTCGCTGTTCGGCATCGACCTGTATTTTGCGCGGCCCGCCCTGGCAGCAACGAGTGGTCTGGGCGCATTTGCTTTCCTTGCGGCGCCCGGCAGCTGGCGCATCGCGCTCGATCTCACCCTGCTCGGCGTGTTCGCGGGCTTCTACATCGTGCCCTTGTTTGCGCTGGTGCAAAGCCGCGCCGAGCGCAGCGAGCTGTCGCGCGTGATCGCCGGCAACAACATCATCAATGCGCTGTTCATGGTCGCCGCCGCAGCGTTCGGCATCGGTCTGGGCACGGTCGGCCTGTCGATTCCGCAGATTTTCCTCGCTACGGCCCTGCTCAACGCGGTCGTCGCGATTTACATCTACACCCTGGTGCCGGAATTTCTGATGCGGTTCCTGTCCTGGATCCTGGTCAGCACGCTGTATAGGATCAAGGTAGAGGGGCTGGAGAAGATTCCTGATGAGGGAGCTGCCCTGCTGGTCTGCAACCACGTCGGCTTTCTGGATGCGCTGATCATCAGCGGCATCGTGCGGCGGCCAATACGCTTCGTGATGTACTACAAGATCTTCAACATTCCGGTCCTGCGTTTCATCTTTCGCACCGCGAAGGCGATTCCGATTGCCGGTCGCAAGGAAGATCCAGCCCTGCTCGAGCGCGCATTCGACGAAGTCGATCGCGCGCTCGCCGAAGGCGAACTGGTCTGCATCTTCCCTGAAGGCGGCCTCACGCGCGACGGCGAAATCGCGACCTTCCGACCCGGCGTCGAACAGATCCTTGCTCGACGGCCGGTGCCGGTGATTCCGTTGGCGCTGCGCGGGCTTTGGGGTTCGGTGTTCAGCCGACGTGACACGGCACTCGGCCGTTCGCGCCTGCCGCGTCGTTTTCGCTCGCGCATTGGGGTCGCGGTCGATGCGCCGGTGCCCGCCGCGCAAGCCGATGCAGCAACGCTCGAACAGCGCGTGCGTGCGCTGCGCGGCGCGTGGGCTTGATGGATGAAGCTCATCGCCGAAGCCATCAGTGATACGAACCGCGCGATAGCGAAGCGATTTGCGTGCAACCCATGCGCGCGCGGCAATCCGCGCATCGAATCATGACTCGACTGTTGTTGCTCAGCGTCTCCGCCGGTGCCGGCCATGTGCGCGCCGCCGAAGCCTTGCGCGTTGCTGCGCAAGGCTTCGACGTCGAGGCGCTGCATCTGGACGTGATGGACTATGTTCCCACCGCATTCCGCAAGCTCTACACCGATGCTTACCTGAAGCTGGTGGAGCACTCTCCAGCCACCTGGGCGATGCTGTACCAGATCATGGACAAGACGCCGCCGAATGCGCCGATGGCGCGCTTGCGCCGCGTGATGGAACGTCTCAATACGCATGCGCTGCGCAAGGCGATTGCAGCTTTTGCGCCAGACTCGATCGTCTGCACGCACTTCCTGCCTGCGGAACTGATGATGCGCGAACGCAGTCGCGCACGCCTGAACTGCCCGGTCCATGTCGTGGTCACCGATTTCGACTTGCACGGCATGTGGGTGGTGCCGGACATGGCAGGCTATTTCGCCGCCAACGACGAAGTCGCGTATCGCATGGAGGCGCGAGGCATCGATGCTTCGAAGATCAACACCCATGGAATACCGATCATGCCGGCGTTCGCGCTTGCACATGATCGCTCCGAATGCGCCGCGGAATTTGGATTGGATCCGAAGCGAAAGACGATCCTGCTGATGGGCGGCGGCGCCGGCCTCGGCGGACTCGATGAAGTCGCCGAGCGCCTGCTCGCGCTGGAGGCGGATTTCCAACTCGTCGCGCTTGCGGGTCGCAATGCGAAGATGCTCGACAAGCTGCGCGCACTCGCAGCGCGCTATCCCGACCGCATCATTGCCCAGGGCTTCACCGATCGCGTCGAGCGCCTGATGACGGCGTGCGACCTCGTCATTACCAAGCCCGGTGGACTGACCACGTCTGAGTGCCTCGCACTCGGCCGACCGATGATTGTGCACGCACCGATTCCGGGTCAGGAAGAACGCAATTGCGATCACCTCCTCGAACAGGGAGCCGCCTTGAAGGCGGTCGACGCAACGGCACTCGAATATCGCGTGCGTGAATTGTTCACGCAGCCCAAGCGGCTGGCGGTGTTGGCGGAGCGCGCGCGTGCGTTGGGCAAACCGCAGGCAGCGCGTGATGTTCTGCGCGTGGTGCTTGGCCAGGGTTGAGCGCGCAACAGAAGTCGCGCGCGCCCACTCAGTGCGTCAGCGCAGCCAGTGCGACCAGCGCAATCACTGCCAGCCAAGCCACCAGAATGCGCCGCAATACGCGGCGCACGTCAGTCAGCGCCGCCAGCGGATTGCTGACTTCTGTCACGTAACCATCGCCGGCGACGATGTCCGCCTCGACGCCAGCACGCGCAAGCAAGCCGAGGAAACCGAGATCGAGCGTGAAATAGCCGTTGCCATGCGCAGCGTGGTAGTCGCGCCAGGTCTTGATCACGGTGTCGAACTCGGACACCAGTGCCAGCGTCAGTGCGATCAAGTGCGAAGGCGCCCAGTCGAGCATGAGCGCGACACGCTCAAGCAACGCGCGTTGTTGCGGTTCCACCTCTGAGGTGAAAGCAGTATTGCGCGCAATCAGCTGCACGACGCGATAGCCGAGCGCGCCGGCGGGCCCGAGGACGACGAACCAGAACAGCACGCCAAAGATGCGCGAGAGTGCCGACGCAAATGTCGCTTCGACCAGCAGCGCCGATTGCAGCGGCAGCGTCGCCACCACCGGGTCCGGTCGCAACGCCTGCGCTGCCGCACTGCGCCGATCGCTGTCGGGCGCTTTGAGCACGACGTCGATGTCCGCATCGAGATCGCGCGGGCCCCAGCAATAGAACAACACGATGACATTGAACGCGAATGCCGGCAGACCGAACAACACATGATGCAGCGCGAGCTGGATCAGCGCGCAGACTGCAAACAGGGCCACTGGCAACAAGAGCAGCGGATAACGCGAATGCACGGCGCCATCCTGGTGGCGCGCGCCCTGCGCCAGCCACACCTTGAGCCAGGAAAAATCGCGCCAGCGCGCGAGATCAGGCAAGGCGGAGGCACCGGCAATGACCAGCAAGGCGGCAAGCAGGATCTTGGCCATGATGTATTCGGGAAAGAATGCGTTGGGCGATGCTGCATTCTAGCGGAGCGTTGCGCTCAGGCGCGCGGTTTTTGCCAAGGCTCGCTGGAAAGAAGATCGGCAAGTTCGAGACCGGATTTCTCGCGCAGCCAGTGCGCGATCAATTCGTGCGAAACCGACAGCCGCGGCGGCAGCACGATGCGCCCATCGGAAAGACCGCTGACCAACTCGTCGACGCTGAACCAGCGCGCATCGCTGAGTTCGTTGCCGAGCTTGATCGTCGGATCGATCGCTTCGGCGGTAAACCCGAGCATGAGCGACGACGGAAACGGCCACGGCTGCGAGGAATGGTAATCACAGGCGCCGACACGCACGCCGGCCTCCTCGAACACCTCGCGGCGCACGGCGTCCTCAAGTGATTCACCTGGCTCGATGAAGCCGGCCAACGTCGACCAGCGGTTTTCCGACCACGAAGCCTGGCTGCCGAGCAGGCATTGGTCGCGCCAGTTGACGATCACGATCATTGCCGGATCGACGCGCGGGAAATGCTCCAGTGCGCAGCCCGGATTCGTGCATTTTCCGCGGTGTCCGAGCGCGACGAGTTGGAGCGCGCTGCCGCAGGCGCTGCAATAGCGCGTGCGCGCCTGCCAGTGCGCAAGCGCGCGCGCGTACGCGAATACGCCGGCCTGGAACGGATGCAGGCTCACGCCGGCATGACGCAGATCGATGAACGCGCCACCAAGATCGGCGACGACACGTTTGGCGAGCGCGGCATCCGCACTCAGCGAAAACAGCGGACCGACCTCATCCTGACCGAGGTAGGTCAGCGATACGCCGGTGGCGAGAGTCTGGCGTTCGGCGTGATCCAGCCAGCGCAAGGCATTGGTCGTCGCATTTGCAAGCGCACGACGCCCAGCAGGATGCTCTTCGCCAAGCACGAGAAAGCGCGCCCTCGTATCAGACCCTTGCGCGGCGGCCCACTCGACGTCATCGCGCAATTCCGCATTTCGCTCGAGTGCGCTGCCGGCGAAGATGTTGACGCGTGCAGTCACGAACAGGAACCCGCGCGCACGCGCGCACCCGCTCTCATACGGTAAATGACGAACCGCAGCCGCAAGTCGTCTTCGCGTTGGGATTACGTATTACGAATTGTGCGCCGGTCAGCGATTCGGAATAGTCGATCTCGGCGCCGGCGAGGTACTGCAGACTGAGTGGATCCACCAGCAGGGTTACCCCGCTGTTGTCGATCGCCAGATCATCTTCGGAACGCGCTTCGTCGAAGGTGAAGCCATACTGGAAACCCGAGCAGCCGCCGCCGCTGATGTAGACGCGCAGCTTTAACTGCGGATTGCCCTCTTCGGCAATCAGTTCACGCACCTTGCCGGCAGCCGCGTCGGTAAACAGCAAGGGCGCGCTGTCAGCATCGAGATAGGTGGGCGTGATCGTGTCATTCATGCTTCAAGGAGTCCTGCGGCGGGCGCGATGGAGACATCGGCCCGATCAGCCGCTTTTTCAAGCACCCACCGGCTCGGCATCGTCCGCAAGATCGGCGGCGAGATCTGGTGCGGCCAGGCGGCGCGGTGCATCGCTCTGGAACAGCATCTTGCCATTGACCTGGGCGCCAGCCGCCATCTCCAGCACCTTGTAGTGCACGTTGCCGTCGATACGCGCGTTGTTGGCAAGTTCCAGACGCTCGCCAACAAAGAGATCGCCGTGCACAGTGCCGTTAACGATGGCGTTGGAGACGCGCACTTCGCCGTTGATACGGCCTTTCTCGCTCAGGGTCAGCACCGAATCGGCGCCCTCTGCCGCGATCGAACCTTCGATCACGCCCTCGAGGTGCAGGCCGCCGCTGAAATGCAGGTCCCCACGGATCGTGGTGCCTTCCGCGATCAGGGTATTGATTGCCGCTGTCGCCTTCGCGCCACGCTTGTCATTGCCGAACATCGTCGCTCTCCTCGCCCTTGATGGCTTCCTTCCAAGAAAATTCCTGCTCGACGCGACCCCCGTCTCCGTCGGCGCGGACGATCACGCGATTG
>JBDSNK010000101.1:0-8260 GCA_039915385.1 Dokdonella sp. | reverse complement strand
CGATCACTAATCTCTCGCGCCTCTCTCGGGGCCATAGCTCAGCTGGGAGAGCGCTTGCATGGCATGCAAGAGGTCGCCGGTTCGATCCCGGCTGGCTCCACCAGATTTCAAGTTTTGGTTCCAGATTAAAAGTTCAGTTTTCACGGGTTTTCCTATGCGTCCCCATCGTCTAGAGGCCTAGGACACCGCCCTTTCACGGCGGACACAGGGGTTCGAATCCCCTTGGGGACGCCAAGAATGTGAAGTGCGAGAATGGATCAGGATGATCCAGCAAGGTTTACGGCAAGGAATGCTGGCAATCACAACGCGGAGCGGTAGTTCAGCTGGTTAGAATGCTGGCCTGTCACGCCGGAGGTCGCGGGTTCGAGTCCCGTCCGCTCCGCCATATACATGACCGACCCAGGGAGAATATCTCTGGGTCGGTTTTTTTTGGGCCTCATGCACCTTGTTCGAAAACACGAAATTCCGGCGAGCGTGGGCTGGCGTGGATTTGAACGCGGCGCAACCCGCTATCGAATCAGGATCCGTCCCGCATTCGCGAACGCGATCGTTGCGGGCGCCAGCGGATTTCGCCAAAAATTGTCGATCGCAATGGCCACGCTCTATGGCGGCTCGCCGCGAATGAAACTTCGCTCGACTCGAACAAAAAAAGGCGACCGGCGTAACCCGGTCGCCTTGTCAGGCTACAACTTTTTTGCTACCGATCTATGGCGTGTATGTCGCCTTCAACGTAATGCCTGAAGCTGCCGTGTAGCCATAGATACGGATGTAGTACGTACCTGCCGTCGGAGATGGCAGCGAGCAGGTTTCGCTGTTGCCAGTTGCCCACGAACGGCATGTGTAGGTCGTTGTGGTTGGAGCGGAACCCAGTCGTACGTACAAATCGCCGTCGCCGGGGCCGCCCGATGTCGTGACGGTCAGGTTCGTCTTGCCCGCCGGAACGACAATCGTGTACGTCGTGGAATACGCGTGCAGCGCAGCCGAAATGCCGGAGACGGGTACCCCGCTTGTCAGCACCGTGCCGCCGCCCGTGCTGTAGCTGCCTGTAAGGCTGACGCCCGAATAGGTGGCATACGCATGGATCAGCACGAAGTAAGTGCCGGCCTGGGCCGTCGCGATGTTGCAGGTTTCGGAAGTCGTGCTCCCTTGGGATGTGCAGTCGTACGTCGACGTCGTCGGCGCAGAGCCGAACTTCACGTACAAGTCGGCATCGCCCGTACCACCGCTAGTCACGAACTTGAGGCCCGTCGCACCCGCTGGAACATCCAGCGAGAAGAACTTGTCGACGCCGGTTGAAGCACCGAGCGCGGTGACCGCGACGCCGTTGGTGAGCACCGTCGTTCCGCCTGTGTTGCTCACGATAACGGATGAAGTCTTCGTGTTCGATGCACCGCCGTTGTCCGTCACCGTTAACGAGACACTGTAGGTGCCTGCCGTCGCATAGGTATGGCTGGGATTGGTGGCGGATGATGTGCTGCTGTCACCGAATGTCCACGCGCGCGATGCAATCGTGCCGTCACTGTCGGACGAGCTGTCCGTGAACGTCGCGACGAGGCCGCTGGTGCTGACGCTGAAGTTGGCAACGGGCGGTACGTTGGTCGGTGAGGTCACCGTGACCGATGCCGTCTTCGAGTTGGTCGCACCACCATTGTCGGTGACTGTCAGGGTTACGCTGTAGCTGCCCGCCGCAGCATAGGTGTGACTCGGGTTCGTCGCGGCCGACGTGCCACCATCACCGAAGGTCCATGCATGCGTGACGATGGAGCCGTCGCTGTCGCTGGAGCTGTCGGTGAAAGTTGCCGTCAAGCCATTGGTGGCCGAACCGAAATTCGCGACCGGCGGCACATTGCTGCCGCCTCCGCAGCCCGCGAACTTGAAACTGCCTATGCGCGTCTTCCAGCTGAACTGGCCATTGGCCGCGTAGTACTCCTGCGTGTACCAGAAGGTGCAGTCATCGACTGGGTCGACGGTCAGATCGCTGTAGTCGCCCCAACGATTGCCCGAACCGGTCTGGCTGCCCCCTCCATCGAACAGATGCACTTCGGCCTGTGTCAGCGTATTCAGTGCATCACCAACGAGTCGACCGGCATAGCGCAGCTGCGGATTGATCGTGCTGTTCGATGCGCTATACCCGATCGCGAGATTGCCCTGCTGATCCATCGCGGCACTGCCCATCCAGCGCCAGGTGGTATCGGGCTGATAAGTGCTTTCCTGGTACACGCTCGGCGCACCGGATGTCACGTTGCGCAATTCGAACCAGCGGATACCAGAGACGTTGTTCGCCTTCACCGAGTAATTGCCGACCAGCGATTCGTGATCGCTGAACTTCCGATACGCCAGGCGGAACATCAGGCGATCGTCGAGCGCATTCAGATAATTCGCCGAACTCGCCTTGGTGGGTACGCAGGCCGATACACTGCCGCAAGGTTGCGTGAACGCGGCTGCCGCGGGACTGCCAGCGAGGGTGAATGTCGTATTGGCCGGGGTAACGTAGTCTGCGTGGAAGCGGTAAGTGCGATACGTATTGTTGTCTGGATATTCCACGAACACTTCGGACGTACCTGCGGCCGGCACGGTCGAGCCGTCCAGATCGGCCGGCAGCAGCGGCGCATCGTTCGACGTCAGCGACGTCGTCGTTACATATGCTGCAGTGTTCGCGCCGGCAACCATCGCCGCGCGATCGAACGCAAACGGCTGCGGACGAAGGTACGCCGTGCCTGCGGTGTTGAACACGTTCATTGCCATGTAGTACCCGTCCGGCCAAACGCCAAGATGCGGGTAGTCGTAAAACTCGGAACCCAGATGATAGCCGTAGCGCTTGTAGCTTCCGGTTGCATCCGATGAGGTGGAAACCGCGATGCATTCGTCGGTGATCGTGCTGCCGCCCGCGAACTGCGTGATGACCCAGCGGTCGGCAATCTGGTCGTAGAGCACCACCGGGTCGCCATGACCGCTGCTCTCGCATACACCACCGAAGCCTGACCAGATCGATGACGTCGCGCGCGGCCCCAGCACCAGAGCGCCACTTGCCTTGTCGAAAACTTCGTAGCCGGCATTTGTCATCTGAACGTACTGGGTCTTGCCGACTTCACCATCCGTGTCGGGTGGCGCACAGCCACAGGAACCCACACCCATGCCGTCGAAATTGAGGATCGGTGCAGACATTGCGACGCCGGGAGCGAACGACGTGAGGTTCTGCACGACCGGGTCTTTGCCATTGACGTGATGGCCGGGGATCCGCCAGTTTTCTGCCGCTTCGCGCTCGTCCGAAGACTCGGCGCTGAATTTCCCCTGCCATTCGGGCAGGTAGTAGATCGGCAACGACGTATCACTTTGATACGAGCTGCCATAGACGATGGTCTGACCTTGCGCGTTCGTCACCGACTGGTTTTCGGGCGGCGTCTGATGCACCGGCCCGCCGTCGAAACGAACGGACGTGGCGTTCGCGTCTGCGTATCCACCAAACGCGATGAACGCCGCAGCGGCCAATGCCGTGCGCCGCAATCTGAATGCGTTGAAATTCACTGAATACCCCCAGCATAGAAATGGAGTGAGCCGCGGAACTCCGCGACGGCGTCGCAAACTCCGTTACCCCTCGGTCGCATCCGTCCCGCCGTTGCGCCCCTCTCATGGCGTAGCGTGGGATTTTTCTGCGAAAGCTCCGGGTCGCACCCGGCGCTCAGGTACCGGCCATCAGTCATCCTGTGGACCGATGGCAATTCCGACCATAGCACTACCTTAGCTAAACCTGAAAGAGGATTTCTTCAAAAAAAGCGGCGCTATCGACAAAATAATATGCGGCAGCGCAGCACGCTGACGAAGGCACTTCCGCAGAAGCCCGCTGTGGGCAATCCAAACCCACGCGAGTCTCTCAGGAGTGATTGCCATGGACCGGGTTGGCTTGAAGTCATCGTGTTGCGCGCACGCGGAACAGGACACGACATATCCCGCCGAACGAATCGGACGTGCTTTGACCGACGACTGCCCAACGCGCTCGCGTCGTGGCCGATCGGACCAGGCGAATGATGGGTGGCTGAACTCGACTAAGGTCAGGACGACGGGCAGCCGCTAGAAATCCGTAGCCATCGTTCGAGCTGGGCTGGAGGTGTGCAGAGAGCGAGTCTAGGGTTTCGCGCGTGCAGTGACGGCCGCCATCGCACGGCTCGCATCGAGGACGGCCTGCGCTTTCTCGCGTCGTCCCGGCTCCACCGCTTCGGCGTGGTCGTAGACGTCGAGCGCCCGTTTTGCCTGCGCCTGCGTTTCCATCGCATCACCACGTGCAAGCGCAATGTTCGCCGCAGCCGTGTACAGATTGCCAAGCATCTGGTCGTCCTTGCTGTACGCCTGTGGCGCGAGGCGCAACGCATCCCGCATGGCCACGGCGGCCTCGTCGTGACGCCCGAGCTTGGCGTACTGCTGGGCGAGATTCGACAGCGGCACGACCAGACGCGGGTAGTCGGGCCCCATCACTTTGCGGCGCAACGTGATTGAGCGTTGCTGCGAAACCACGGCTTCGTCGAGATGCCCCATCTCCCCTTGCAGATAGGCCAGATTGTTGAGCGCGATTGAGACATCGAGCAGCGGCGGCGGTGAAATCGCTTCGAACTGCCGCAGCGCGTCGGCATAGACGCCGGCAGCCTCATCGAATCGACGCAAGCCATCGAGTGCCGAGGCGATATTGACCAGCCCTACGGCGCGTTCACGTGGTGGTGTGTCGGGTGATGCGTCCTTTATCCGCTGCGCCTGCCTGCCCATCTCCAGCGCTTCGGCATATCTGCCGATGGAAGTCAGCAACGACGAATAGTCATTCTGCAGCTCTCCCCGTTGCTCGCGCCCGCGCGCACTGTCATCGCAGTTTTCCAGTGCCCGCTTGAAAAGCCGCTCGGCTTCTTCGTAGCGACCCATCTGCCACTCGAGCACCGCTTCTGAATCGAGCACTTTCGCGTATTCCGGACCGCCGGTCGAGACGCGCAATTGGGCTGCACGTTCGATCTGCTCCTTGGCCGCGTCGTTGCGCTCGAGCATCAGGTAGGCATGGCCGATCGCACGGCGTATGTCCGCCTCAAGCAAGGGTTGTCCGGCCAGTTCGAGCGGAATATCGAGCACCGCGCGATCGAGTGCGTCGACCAGCATCGGCGGCTTGCCGCCGTAGTACGGATCAGCGCGCGCAATCATGTTGCTGAGGAACCGGTTCGCGCGCATCGCACGCTCTCCTTCGACCGCTGCGTGATGCGCTTGCGAAGCTGCGAATGCAAGACCGATCGCGAGCGCGATGAACGCCGCGGCCGATGCCGATACAGTCAGGACGTTGCGCTTGCAGAACTTGCCGACGCGGTAACCCACACCACCCGCGCGCGCGAGCACCGGCCGGTGTTCCAGCCATCGGCGCAGATCGTCCGCGAATGCGCGCGCGGACTCGTACCGCCGCTGCGGCTCGGACGCGAGCGCCTTGAGCACGATGCGATCGAGATCGCCTACGATGCGTTGCTTCCATTCTGCCGCAACGCCTGCATCGACTTCGAGCGCAGCCACATCGACGCGCTGGCTCGGCCGTGTCGGCGAGTGCAGGGATATGTGCTGCGCGAGATCGACGAACGCACGTCCGCCTGCGGCATTCGCAACGCTGCCGCTCAGCAATTCGTACAGCAACAACCCGAGCGAATAGACATCGCTCGCCGTTGTCAGCAACTTTCCCGTCAGCTGCTCTGGACTGGCGTATTCCGGCGTCATCGGCGCGAAGCCGGTGCGCGTGGCGCTGCCGCCCATGCGGTTGTCCAGCGATTTGGCGATGCCGAAATCAAGCAGCTTGACGACGCCCTCATCCGTGACCAGCACGTTGGCCGGCTTGATGTCGCGATGGATGATCAGAGCGCGATGGGCTGCATCGATCGCATCGAGCACCTGCAGGAAGATGTGAACGCGTGCAGTTGGATCGAGGTGCTGGCTGCGACACCACACATCGATGCGCTGGCCGTCGACGTACTCCATCACTACATAGGGCTGGCCTTCTGGCGTCGTGCCGCCGTCCAGCACACGGGAAATGTTCGGATGGTCGAGCCACGCGAGGAACTGGCGTTCGGCTTCGGCGCGACGCAAGGCCTCAGGATCGCCCAGCACGCTCGCCAACACCTTGATTGCGACGCGATGCTCGTATGCACCATCGCGCCGCTCCGCCAACCATACCTGGCCCATCCCGCCCGCACCGATTGGCGCGATAAGGCGATAAGGACCGAGCGTGTGACTCATGACTTGCGCAGGTTCGAGAAACCCCTGGCTCGCCGCGTGCGCGTCAAGCAAGGCTATCGTCGCAACGCGCAGCGCCACATTTTCATCGGCGGCGACCTCAACGAATGCATGCTGCTCGGTGAGCGGACGATCGAGCGCCTGCTCGAACAACGCAAGCGCGTTGGCGTGGACGTCTGCACCGCGGCGAACCGTCGTGTGCTCGCCGGAGGTCACGTCAATGCCTGGAACAGGAACGTGCGCGCGACGTCCCAGTCGCGCTGCACGGTTGCGCGTGAGACGCCGAGCAATTCGGCGATGTCGGACATTTCAAGGCCGGCGAAGTAGCGAAGTTCGACGACCTGCGCCTTGCGCGCATCCATGTCGTGCAGTCGCGTGAGTGCCTGGTCGAGTGCGATCGCATCGACGCCCGCACCATTGCTTTCGTCGGCCAGCGACGACAGACTGACCGCTTCGCGTTCGACGCCACCGCGCTTGGCGGCATCGCGATGTCGCGCGTGATCGACGAGGACCTGGCGCATGCGCCGCGCGGCAATGGCAAAGAACTGCCGCCGATCATTCGGCGCCAGCAACGCAGTGCCGACCAGTCGCAGATACGCTTCGTGCACAAGCGCGGTCGGCGACAGGGTGTGCCCGGCGCGTTCTCCACGCAGGTAGCGGGCGGCGAGCAGGCGCAGCTCGGCATAGACCATTGGCAGCAGCTCCGACTCCGCCTGCACTTCGCCAGCCGAGAGACGCTGCAGCAAGACCGTGATTGCGCCGACATCCCCCAATGTCTGGTTCCCCTTGCGTTTGCATCGATTGTAGCGCCCGCCCCCGCAAGCGCAATCAAGAATGCGCCGCGCGGTGCGAGCAACTTCGCCTGTTTGACCACGGTGGGTACGGCAGCGCATGCGCGTATGTTGGCTGACCATTGCGCTGGGTGTTTCCACCCATTTCAGCGTGGGGACTACGCCCACGCGAGAGCGATCGCACCGGCACGCTATCGACGGGCCGCGGCCGCTGGATTACTGTGAGGATTGCGATCGGCTGTGACGGCCGGCGCGAATATCGTCTTCTGCGAGGACACATGGCTCATCGTCGATCCCGCCACGCCGCCATCGCGGGCTTTGCCGGCTGCATCGCGCTGTTCCAATGCGATGGGTCGCAAGCGGCCGTGGTCGTCACGATCATCGGCGGCACCAAGGCGCACGCCGACATCACCTTGCCCGTGCCACTGCCGGGTAGCGGCAACTACACGGCTGAATTCGAACTTGAATTCGAGGGACCCCACAACCTGACCGTCGCCTGCCTCGGGCTGACGGCGGATGTGCTCGATGCGACCGCGATCGCGAACATCAATGGCCGCTTGCCGCTGAATCAGTCGATCGACCCCGCTTTTCCAGTTCGGGTCACGGTGGAGCCTCCAGCCGGGTGCGGCTTGCAGTTCTACTATGACGTCAAGGTCGATTTCGACACGCCCGACCTCGTGTTTTCGCCGTATTCGCAGTATCGGCTGGTCAAGGCACCGATTGGCGGCGTCGCTCCCTTCCACGACTTGACCACCTCGGTCGTCAGCGGCAGCGTCCGCGTGCGCGGCACTGCTGGTGGCTTCTCCGAATTTGTGGTGACCAAGGACATGGCGCAGGACTACGCAACAGGCGCCACGCAAGGCTATGCCGCTCTCGAAGCGCGTTTGGGCGATTCCGCGATCGGCCTGACCGCGCAGCTCACCCTGATGACTGATCTGGACATCAGTCGCGCCGCCTTCGAAGCGGGGAACTATGCGCAGGCAATCAGCCATCTCAACGATCTCGACTATCACTGCTCCTTGCTGGGCGGCCCCGCATTGCCGAATACCTGGCGCTCCGCGCGCGATCTCGTCAACGCGGAAGGCGAAGTTGTCGGCTACACGGGCAATATCCGCTTCGCGCTCGGACGGCTCAGCGGCCTGCCCTGAGCACCGGTCGCCGCATGCCCGCCAAGCTCAGCATCCACGTTCCCGGCGAAGCCGTGATCGTGCGCGTTGCCAATGAAG
>JBDSNK010000056.1:0-3129 GCA_039915385.1 Dokdonella sp. | reverse complement strand
CGCCGGATCTGGCGAACCGCTGTCCTTCACGGCGCGTACGAATTCCAGCTTGACCGTGACCTTGCCAGTGACCGGCGCTTCAGCGGCGATCGCGGCCGAAGAACACAGCACGAAAGCGAATGGCAATACGGCGGCGAGAACGGGTCTCTTGCTCAACATGGATGTCTCCGGAGTCGTCATTGGGGTATCGCGGCCCGACAACGGCGACTCGCCGCATCGTGTGCGCGAACTGTGATCGACCAGCAAAGTGGTATCGCCGGAACGCCCCCGGACTCTCGTTCGACTGCGTCACTAAAACAACTGTAAAAGTTGTCAGGGTTTTACCCTTCCCATGGATCTTCTTCTCAAAAACGGCAACGGCCCTAGCGTCTGCGATGCGCTGATCGGTCGATGATACGACGCGACACCCGAACAGCAGGGCAATAGCCCCTCAATTTGAAGTGACTGAGCGCGACAGGGGACGCTCGCGAAATCCACGAGCTCGCCGAGGGCCCCTGGCCGTCAGCTGACGACCCTGAACTGTCATTCGCGAACGACCGCTTTCGGCTTGACCGGATGCTATGTTGGTCTTCGATAGTAGAACGGCTCGTCAAGGCTAGATGGTCCTGTGCGCACCCGACTAAACCCGCAAGCCCGTTCGCTGCTGGGCGAACCTGCCTAGCCCCACCTTGTTGGCATGCTCCGCACTGGCAGACCGCTCTACGGCGCTGGTGCGATGGCCATGGATTTCCATATTGCCGCGGAGTCATATAGCCGATCCCCTCGGATGACCGTGCGCACCTTGCGTATGTCCGAGATGTTGATCGTCGGGTCGCCGTCGACAAGGATCATGTTGGCGACGTAGCCGGGAGCGATCCGGCCGTATTCCTTGTCGCGCTTCATCACGCGGGCGGCGCCCAGGGTATCGAGGCGCAGGACCTCGGCGGGCGGAATGCCCGCGTTAACGTAGAGCTCGAACTCGCGCGGGAGCGCCATGAAGCCTAGGCCGTCGGTGCCTGCGACGATGGTGACGCCGCTGCGGTAAAGCACGCCGATCATCTGCACCATGCGCTCGGCGGACTCCCGATAGCGCGCATCCATTCCCGCAGGCACCGGCAGTCCTTCGGCACCGCTCCTGATCGAACGCTGCATGGATGGGGACATGCGATCCACCATCGGCGCATAGGTCGGCGCCATCATCCCCGGCCGAGCTAGGAACTTGTACTCGAAATCCGCCACGGTCGGATCGCAGACGATGTGGTGCTGCCGCAGCAGGTCGACGAAGGCGCGCACGCGTGGCGAACTCAGATCGAGTTCGGCGGCATGTTGGGCGACGAAGCTCAGGCGCGGTGGGCCGCGTGTGTCCTGGATCTGGTCGAAGAAGAAGTTGAGGAACAGGAAATTGATGTGCTGGATCTCGTCGACGCCGTCGTTGACGAATTGTTCGGCGGTCATGAAAGCCGGCACATGCCCGCTGGCACGCATTCCGCGCGCGTGCGCCTCCTTGACGATCACCGGGACGAGTTCCGGCTTGATTGAACTGTAGATCTTGGCCTGCACATAGCCGTGATCGGCGTAGAAGTCCACGTCCTTCACGGACTCTTCGGGCGTGTCGGCATAGATGCTTGAAGCCCGCGACTGGTAGGGGCCGCGGCCATCGATCAAACCGGCCTTGATCACCCGCGGTCCTACGTCGCTGCCCGATTCGTAGCCTTCGATGAGTGCGCCCAGGCTATCCGGCGTGTTGCCCATGTCACGCACGGTGGTTATCCCCGCCGCCATGTCGAGCAGGCCGTCGTCGTCGTGGAGATGCTGGTGCATGTCCCACAAGCCGGCCATCAGGAAGCGGTCACGACCATCGAGGTGCTGCGCCTGTTTCGGAATGGCGATACTGCCATCGTCACCGACTGCGTCGATTCGGCGTGCGCTGACCACAACCGTCTGTCCGGCCTTGACCGTGAGTCGATCCGGATCGAAGACCCGCACGTGCTCGATGGCGAGCGGCTGGTCCAGATGCCGGGTCAACGTCGCTGCGCGGTCGTGGCGAAACTTCTGACTTTGCGCGTCCTCGACCTTCTGCAACTGGGGCAGGATGTCCTCCCACCCATCTGGCACTACGGAACTGGAGTCGACGAAGAAGTGTCCACTGTCGTCCTGCCAGTAGTAGTCCGGACTCCCATCCGACAATCCGCTCATTGCGTACAAAGTTAGCTTGCGAACGCCTGCCTTGCCGTGGACGGTCTCTTCATCGATTTTGCGCAGGCTGACTTCGCCGCCGGGAAGCAGATGGAGCGTCTGGTCAGGCGCCTTGAGCAGTGCCTGCACCATAAGGTGGAATTCTTCCGGCGGGGCGAAGTTGCTCTTGTAGAAGACTGCGTTGCTGACCGCGCGTTGTTCATTTTCGACGCTGTTGTGCCAGTGGGCCTGGCCGCTGGCGAGGGAGAAGTGATCCGAAAGTAGCGCCTTCTGGTAGTCCACACCTTCAGAATCAACCTGCAGCAGAGTGCCATCGGCAGCAAGCCGGTACGTTGCGTCGAACTTGGGACCGCGACCCTTGTCGTTGTACTCGTAGTGCACGCTGATGCTGCCGTCGGCGTTGTGTCGAACATCCTGGAAGCCGTTTGGCTGTCCGTACCTCAGATGCACCGAACGTTCGACGTCATCGGCGGCCTGTGCACGGCCGGGAATCGCGGCGATCGACAAGAGTGCAACCACCTGCAACGGATGAAACAGGGTTCGGATTTGCACGTCGCTCTCTCGATCACGATGGGTGAGCGCTGGAATCTACCAGCTTTGAGCACGGTGACCCCCCAAGAGCCCCGGACCGACTACCAACTGAACTCCTTGGCGCCGATGCCCATCCAAACGTCCGCTTCGCGCCGTCGAGATGACCACTGCGAACGTCTCAAGATGGCCGGGAGCGGACTTTTCGGCAAGCGAGTCGCTTTCGTTCGTGATCAACGCCTCAATGCACGTGCCACCCCACCGACTTCGGGCAATGGCACATCGCGGTGGGGCCGTATTCAATGCCGAACGCATGGCCATCTCGATGGCGCTGCCAGTAGAACTCGGGTGCCTTGCGCTGCTTGCCGCCGACTTCGGCCATGTCCGCGTCGACATCGAACACGCGGCCGTTGACGCTGACGTAGC
>JBDSNK010000044.1:0-3632 GCA_039915385.1 Dokdonella sp. | reverse complement strand
TGTGCCCGGTTACCTGCCTCTCGCGCTCGTTGTTGCTGGGATGGATGTTGCAGCGCCGTGGGATCGCCAGCCAGCTTCGTATCGGCGTACGTCTGGTCAACGACAATCTCGACGCCCATGCCTGGGTCGAATGCGCCGGCGTTCCGATCAACGACGACCCGAACATTGGCGACCAATTCGCCCCCTTCGCCGCGCCGCTACCGGCGGCTGGAGCTTTTCCGTCAGCGTGAACGCTCAAGCTCGTCCTAAGCAGTGGTGTCCATGAGCGGTATCGTCGGGATCGTCAACCTCGATGGTAAACCGGTGGACCGTCAGCTACTGGAGCGAATGACGGGCACCATGTCGCGCCACGGCCCGGATGCCACCGGAATCTGGTGCTCGGGACATGTGGGATTCGGTCACGCCATGCTGCGCGTTTCAGCCGAATCGGAACACGAACAGCAGCCGCACACGCTTGACGGCGATATCTGGATCACGGCCGACGCGCGGATTGACGGCCGACAAGACCTGCTTGGACGACTCAGATCGGCCGGTCAAACCGTTCAAGCCAATGCGCCGGACTGCGAATTGATTCTGCATGCGTACCGTGCGTTCGGCGAGCGTTTCCTCAACCACTTGATCGGTGATTTCGCGTTCGCAATCTGGGACAGCGCGATTCAAAAACTTATCTGCGCGCGCGACCACTTCGGCGTCAGGCCGTTCTTCTACGCCAAGACGGACAGCGTGTTCGTCTTCGGCTCTGAGCTGGATGCGGTGCTCGAACACCCAGCTGTCTCGACGCACCTCGATGAACTGTCGATTGGAGATTTTCTCCTGTTCTGCACGAACCAGGACCCCGAGCGATCTGTCTACCGAGACGTTCGCCGCCTGCCCCCAGCAAGCCAAATCGGCCTGACACGTGAAACATTTCGCATTTCCCGGTACTGGGAAATGCCGCAGCGCAACGAAGTCCGCTACCGCGACTATGCAGAGTGCGTGGAACGATTCGAAGAAGTATTCTCGAGTGCGGTCAA
The DNA here is from genome assembly GCA_039915385.1 of Dokdonella sp. Taxonomy (GTDB): domain Bacteria; phylum Pseudomonadota; class Gammaproteobacteria; order Xanthomonadales; family Rhodanobacteraceae; genus Dokdonella_A. The sequence goes on along the minus strand of JBDSNK010000044.1, from coordinate 2,619 downwards.
CGATCGCGCGCAGGCGTCTGCCGTTGCAATAGAGTTGAGTGGCGGAATGGATTCGGCTTCCATTGCCGCAATCCTCGCAACGGACGCGCGATCCGCCAGTCGAGCAGTAACTGCGAACACGGTTTCGTGTGAGGGATTGGTTCCAGAGGATCGTGAACCCCATTATGCCCGCATGGTTGCCGCACACCTGGGCCTTCCGATTGTTGTGCAAGAAAGCCAGAGATATGCCTTGTTCGAACGATTCGATCAGCCAGAATTGGTAACCCAGGAACCCCCGGGATTTCCGCTGCTCGCGGCTCAGTACGACCGCCTTTCAGCCCTCTCCGCAAGCGGTACGCGCGTGCTGTTGACCGGTCAAGGGGGCGATGGCGTGCTCGGAGGCACCAGACCTGATTTTCGCGACTGTCGGCGTCCGGGGCCCGCTCTGCGCAAACTCGTCGAAATTTACCGCTACGTTCGTCACACTGGCACACCGCGCGGACTAGGGCTGCGCTCAGTCCTGAGGACTGCTCTAGGACGACCAACAACGGCCTGGCACCCCGATTTTCCCGACTGGATCGAGTCGGATTTTGCGCGCCGAACCGATCTCCACGACCGCTGGCGATCGGGATGGAAGATCCTTGACGATGCCTTCGGCATCAAACAGATGAGCTCGCCGTTGCACTCAACGATGTTGCATGACTATGAAGTGGTGAGACTGCCGCTGGTCGTAAGCCATCCATTCTTTGACGTGCGTCTTGTGGATTTTCTCTTGCACCTGCCGAACCACATCACGTTCCGCAAGCAACTCTTGCGCGACGCGATGCGCGGCAAGCTTCCGGAGGAAATCCGCAAGCGACCGAAGATGGGTATGTCGGGCGACCATATACTGACAAGGCTTGCCAGGGGAAGAATCTGCATTCCCATGGAAAGCAGGTTGAACCTCATCGGCGGCATCTACGTAGACTCGAGCCGATACGAGCGGGCTTTCGCCAGATACATCGGCAGCGAGGATAGCAAGTCCACATGGATGAGCTACTATATGACCAATCCGATCGCCCTGAATAACTGGCTGACTCAGCACGCTCACCACAATTCGCACGGGATATTCCAACCATGAACGAGCAAGAGCAACTACGAGTGAGTTCTTCTGATGGTGCGCCGGTAAAGCGCAGCTACCAAGCTCCGACGCTGTCGGTTTACGGCAGCGTCGCATTGCTTACCCGAAACGGAACCCAGTCCTGCTCAAACGACAACGCAGTTGTTTGTGCCGCCGGCAACATGCATGACGTTATGGTCTCGGCCCGGACGGTCAAAGAAAACATCGTCAGGATGGGCACCCACCCGCTCGGGATCGGGCTCTACCTTTTCGACTACAAGCCGGAATATCGCGAGCGTTGGGGAAGCGGCAAACAGTTCGGCGTGATGGCCGACGAAGTTGAAATGGTTCTGCCTGAAGCCGTGATGATCCATTCCGACGGCTACCAAATGGTGGACTACGCGATGCTCGCGAGCGTAAGCCGCGCCATCCACTGATCGGCGCAGCGGTAGGTGTGACTTCGCAGCTTGATGAGCACTTTGGGTATGTCGCCGATTCGCTGAGACTTGCGCATTTCGAAGCAGCCATCGCTGCGGTCGTCCGCCGCGGAGATCGCGTTGCCGATCTGGGATGCGGCTCCGGAATCCTCGGCTTGCTGTGTTTGCGTGCGGGCGCAGCGCAGGTCTATGCGATCGATTCCACCGCGATGATCGGCGTCGCCGAGGAGTCTCTGACGCGCGCCGGATGGGGCGGGCAAGCCACCTTGATTCACGGCAAGGCTCATCAAATTGAATTGCCTGAACGCGTCGATGTGGTCATCTGCGATCAGGTCGGCTATTTCGGATTCGACTATGGCATCGTTGAATCCTTGGCCGACGCGAAGCGGCGTTTCCTCAAGCCCGGCGGGACCCTGATTCCAGCGCGGATCAAGCTGCAGCTTGGCGCGGTGGAATCAGAGAAATGCCATGCGCTGGCTGAAGGCTGGGCCGCGTCGGGCATACCCGCCGAATTCCACTGGTTGCGCGAACACGCCGTCAACATCAAGCATGCGGTGCAATTGCAGAAAGACGAGCTGCTTGGCGCGCCCGCCAATCTGGGCGAGATCGACCTTCGCAACGACAACCCCGATTTTCATTCCTGGACGGCCGAACTGCGCATAGAACGCGACGGCATCCTGCATGGGCTTGCCGGCTGGTTTGAATGCGAATTGGCCGAGGGCGTGTGGATGACGAATTCGCCGCTCTCGGAGCAGGCGATCAAACGGCCACAGGCGTTCCTGCCGATTGGCGAAGCGATAGCGGTCAAGGCCGGCGACGCGATCACGGCGACCGTGATGGCGCGCCCGGCTGATCGGTTGATCGCATGGCAATTGGAACTGCCGGCAAGTGGACGCAAGTTCAGTCATTCGACCTGGCTGGGTGAACTGCTGACGCCGGAGGAAATTGCCAGACGAAATCCGGCGCATGTACCCCGTCCCAGCCGCACCGGGCTGGCACGCATCTGCGTGCTCGGCTATTGCGATGGCCAGCGAACGGTGAAGGAAATCGAACAGGCAGTGCTGCATGAGCACCCGAATCTGTTTCCGTCGACCGACGAAATAT
>JBDSNK010000026.1:0-10712 GCA_039915385.1 Dokdonella sp. | reverse complement strand
ATTCGATGCCACGCGTCACCGTGAACCAGTTGGAGAACAATTTGCCGAACGAGCCCCAGTTTGCATGCTCGTTGCGATGTTCGACGCGGTCCCAGAATTCGTGCAGGCGCTCGAGGCGATGCTCGGGCGCGTTGCCTGCGATGATCGCCGCGTTGATCGCACCGATCGACGTTCCGATGACCCAGTCCGGCTCGATGCCGGCCTCGTGCATCGCCTGGTAGACGCCGACCTGATACGCGCCGAGCGCGCCCCCGCCCTGCAGCACCAGGACGTTTTGTCCCGGCAATTTCTGCCGGGGCGCTTCGGCCCGGCGCGGCGTCGACGCCGCCGTGCTCGACTTGCGTGTAGTTGCGGTTGTTGCCATGGTGAGGCTCCTGTAGCGGAAGCGAAGCGTGGAAAGACAGGGATGGCGGGACGAAATCAGTGCGCGGTCCAGCCGCCCTCGATCGGCAGAACGGCACCGGTGATCGAGGCTGCGTCGTCGCCACAAAGGAACGCGACAAAGCCGGCCACTTCCTCGACGCTGACGAAACGTTTGGTTGGCTGCGCCTGCAGCAACACGTCGCGAATGACTTCCTGTTCGCTGATGCCGCGCGCGCGCGCGGTGTCCGGAATCTGCTTCTCGACCAGGGGCGTCAGCACGTAACCGGGACACACCGCATTGACGGTGATGGATTGCTGCGCGACTTCGAGCGCGACCGCCTTGGTGAATCCGGCAATGCCGTGTTTCGCCGCGACATAGGCGCTCTTGTAGGGACTCGCCACCAGCGCATGTGCGGACGCGACATTGACCACGCGCCCCCAGCCACGAGACTTCATGGCCGGCAACGCCAGGCGCGTGGTGTGGAAGGCTGCGCTCAGGTTGATGGCGAGGATCGCGTTCCATTTGTCGACCGGAAACTCATCGACCGCTGCCACATACTGGATGCCGGCATTGTTGACGAGCACGTCGACAGCGCCGAATTCGCGCGCTGCATGCGCCATCAGCGACTCGATCGCTTGCGCATCGCTCATGTCGGCGCCGTCATGGATCGCACGCACGCCAAAATCGCGCTCGATGTCGCTGCGCAGGCGCTCTATCTCGATGTCCTCACCGAAGCCGTTCAAGACGATATTCGCGCCGGTCGCCGCGAGTCGACGCGCAATCCCGAGCCCGATGCCCGAGGTGGATCCAGTAACCAGCGCGCATTTGTCGTTCAGCATAAGTTTTTCCTCCAGGGTTCAACGTGAGTGGGATTGCGACGGCGCGCACGCGGGCAGAAAGTTGCCGTACGCGAAGCGGCGCGGGTTGTTTTGCGCGATGCCCTTGCGTTGGCCACATCAGACCCGATCTGGATTGGGGAACTTTCACCACGTGTTGCACTTTTTTTCCTTTTAGGCGCGCAAGATTTCCCCCTCTGGCCCGGTCACGGTCGAGCCACGCGAGAACACCCATGCCTACGCACCGATCTGCCATCGCGTCTCATGCCTCCACAACGCTCGCCGCGCGCTATCGACGCGCGCGCGCGCAGTCGATGCATCTGGTCGCTGGCCTGCAGCCGGAGGATTGCCAGGTGCAGTCGATGCCGGATGCCAGTCCGCTCAAATGGAATCTCGCGCACACGAGCTGGTTCTTCGAGGAGTTCGTGCTGGGTGCGCGTTCGGACTACGCGCCGTTGCAGCCGGGCTGGTCGTTCCTGTTCAACTCGTACTATCAGGCCGTCGGCCCGATGCATGCGCGCGCGTCGCGCGGCGTGCTGACGCGGCCGACACTGGCTGACATCGTCGTATATCGCGCTGCAGTCGACGAACGCATCGCGCATGCGATCGAACGTGGCCTCGACGAGCAACTCGCCGCTGTGGTCGAACTCGGTATCCAGCACGAACAGCAGCATCAAGAGCTCATGCTCACCGACATCCTGCATGCGTTTTCGATGAATCCGCTGGAGCCGGTGTTCCGCGCGCGCGTGCAATCGCTTTCGCACGCCGCCGAAGTACCGCTCGCTTTCATTGCCGAACCCGGAGGCATCGTCGAAATCGGCGCACTCGGATATGGCTTCGCGTTCGACAACGAGCGTCCGCGTCATCGCAGCCTGCTGCATCCGCATGCAGTCGCGAACCGCCCGGTCAACAACCGCGAATTCCGCGAATTCGTGCGCGCGGGTGGTTACAGCGACGCATCGCATTGGCTCTCCGAAGGCTGGAGCACGCTGCAGCGCGAAGGCTGGCAGCGGCCGCTGTACTGGAGCGAAGGTCTGCAGACCGCATTTACGCTGGGCGGACGCATCCCGATCGATCCACTCGCTCCGGTCTGCCATGTCAGTTTTTTCGAAGCGGATGCCTATGCGCGCTGGGCCGGCAAGCGACTGCCCACCGAAATGGAATGGGAAGCGCGGGCGGCGCAGAGCGATCGCTGCGGAAACTTCGTCGACAGCGGTGTGCTGATTCCTCTGCCGCCACGCGGCGACGCGGGCGCACAGCAGATGTATGGCGACGTATGGGAATGGACATCGAGTCCGTATGTCGCGTATCCGGGTTTCGCTCCGCTGGCCGGTGCACTCGGCGAATACAACGGCAAATTCATGTGTGGACAATGGGTGTTGCGCGGCGGCTCGTGCGCGACGCCCGCCGATCACATCCGTGAGAGCTACCGCAATTTCTTCCCTCCCTCCGCGCGCTGGCAATTCAGCGGCTTTCGCCTGGCAACGCCATGACCAGTCTGCAGACCAACCGATGCCTCGCTTCGCCCACGCCTGCGTGCGCGGAATTGCTGCTGGATGCGCGGCGCGGGCTGCACCTGCATCCCAAACGCCTGCCATCGAAGTATTTTTACGACGCGCGCGGTTCGCAGCTGTTCGAGGATATCTGCGAGCAGCCGGAGTACTACCTGACGCGCGTCGAGCTGCAACTGATGCGCGAACACATCGATGCCATCGCGGCGACGCTCGGGCCCGATGCACTGCTGGTCGAATACGGCAGCGGCAGTGGACTCAAGACCGAACTGCTGCTCGGGCAAATGCAGCATCCGGTTGCCTACGCACCCGTGGAAATTGCGCGCGACGCGCTGGACGCAAGCATCGATCGACTCGCCGCGCGGTTTCCGCGCATCGAGATGCTGCCGGTCTGTGCCGACTTCACGCGCGGCGTGGTTGCACCGCTACCGATGCGCCCGGCGGCGCGAACGGTCGTGTACTTCCCCGGATCGACACTCGGCAATTTCGACACGCCTGAAGCGATCGCGCTGCTGCGCCAGATGCGCACGCAGATCGGCGCTCGCGGTGGTGCGCTGGTCGGCATCGATCTGAAGAAGGACGCCGCGATCATCGAGGCCGCCTACAACGACCGCGCCGGTGTGACCGCCGCGTTTACGCTGAACCTGCTCGAACGCCTGAACCGCGAGCTTGGCGCGGATTTCGATTTGCGCCAGTTCCGCCATCGCGCAACCTACAACGCGCTGGCCGGCCGGATCGAGACGCATATCGTCAGTCTCGCTGCACAAGACGTGCACGTTGCCGGTGAGACGTTCCATTTCGATCGGCTTGAAGCCATGCTGGTCGAATACAGCTGCAAGTATTCGCTCGATGATTTCGCGCGCCTGACGCACAAGGCGCAGCTGCGCGTCGAGCGTCACTGGACCGATGCGGAACACCAGTTCGCGGTCGTGTACCTGCTGCCCGCCTAGGGCTCCATCGCACCGAGCGAGAGGTTTGATGTGCCCAGTGGACCGTTGCCGCGGGGTGTTGTTTCGAATCGCTGCGACGTCGGCAACACCGCGCCTTGCACGAGGTGCTCCCACATCCGGTCGAGCGCCGCGTAGCCATAGGGCAACAGAGGAACATAGCGGTCCCCGAAAGTAGGCACCGCAAGAAACGCATCGAAGTGCTGCGCATGCGGCACGCGCCAGAACACCGGCTCACGCCCGGCACCTTCGAGCGCGGCGACATAGGCTTGCGCATTGAATGCTATCGGCAGCAGGCCGTCGTCTTCCCCCTGCGCGACGATGATCGGCAGGCCTGCTCGCGGAATGCGCGTGACGGTCGCGGCAACACTTGCGCGCAGGGCCTGCGCATCCGCAGCGCTGCCAGTCCACAGCGTGCGCAGACAGTCGATACCGGGCGCCGTTGAATCGGCCGATGCTTCGGTCCCACCGAGCAGCATGACGCCACTGCCGGGTGGAATGCCGGACGCGTCGGACCACCAGGTCGCACGCATGGATGCGCTTGCGGCGGTCGGCGCGCCGTGCGCATCGATGGCGCTGAAATGAAAACCGCCCGGCATCGCGCCGGGCGCCGAACGCAGGTACGACGATGCATACGTCGCCGCGACCGCGCGCCAGAGATCGAATGCGCTCGAACTCGCGGCCGTTTCGATCGCGCGCTCGCTCCAGCCGTGGGCCATCAGCAGATCGAACCCGGCACACGCCTGCGCAGCGCTATCGCTGCCGCTCACCACACCTTGCTCGCGCAATTTCGCGCAACGCGCGAGCCAGGCCGGTGGCGTGGCACCTTGCGCGCGCGCGAACGGCACCGAGTCGAAACGCGCATCGACGAGCGCACACGGCAGCAACACTGCCGCTTCACTCGCATAGTCGTACAGCGCGCGGCCGTGGCCTTCCACATGAACGTTCGGCGCGAGCGCGACCACGCCAGATAACAGGTGCTGCGTGTCGATGCCGGCCGCCTGCAACACCGCGCCTGCGCCATTCGACACGCCGGCCGCGATCACGCGCGTGTTCTGCGTCGTGAATGGCGCCTGCGCGGGATACGCTCGATCGAGCATGGCCAACGCGAATTCCGCTGCCTGCAGCACATGACGACCCCAGTCCGCCTCGGGGTTGTCGCCCGAGTGTGCGTGCTTGATCGCGACGCCGTGCAAGTTGGCGTCAAGCGCAGGTTGGAATTCCAGTGCTGCGTTTCCGCGCGCGTTGCGCGTGCCATCCAGGGTTACACCCGTGTGCGAATCGAGATCGTAGTAACCCGAGCCCACGCCCTTGTCGGTGTACGCCACCGCGCAGCCGAGCGGCAGACCCCAGGCGCCGGCCAGCGCAATCGCGCCGTATACGCCGCGTGAACCCGATGCAGCGGCGACCACGACGCAGCGAGCTTTCGTATCGAAATGGTCCGGCACCTGCAGCAGTACGCGGTGCGGTTGCCGCGCATCCGGCAATGTCGAGAACGCCTGGTATTCTCGCCCCGGCACATTCGGGACCGCGCCATACACCGCGCCATAGCCGCCGAGCGGGCAAAGATCGGCAATACCCTGCCAGCTCGTGTGGATTGCGCGCCGCCGCAGTTCCATCGACGCCGGCGCGTTTGCGTCGGCGAAGACCGGCGCCTTCGCGCGCAGGCCGTCGAGGCCGAGGCCGGCACTGAGCAGATCGTCGCCGCCGCGATGAGAGGTTTCTAGCACTGCGCTGACCAGATTCAGCATGGTCGTCATCGTTTATGTCTTTCAGAACTTCGGTTGTGGTGTCACGCAGGCCGTGATCGAGCAGGAGAGAAACCGTGTCGCCTCCGCCAAGCCCACAATACCCATAACATTGCGCAGCGTACGAAGTATGGTTGGTTGGATGGAGGTATGCATAGAATGTCCGCGCACTACGACAATCATTTTTTGCAGATTCGACTCGATGGATTGGAGGGCCGCGAGATCCGCGCGCTGCTGCAAGAGCATCTGCAGGGAATGACCCTGCACTCGCCGCCAGAAAGTATCCACGCGCTGGATATCGAGCAGCTGCGCCGGCCGGAGATAACGTTCTGGACTGCATGGGAAGGTGATGTCTTGCTTGGTTGCGGCGCCTTGAAGAAACTGGATGCGCGACACGCCGAAATCAAATCGATGCGCACATCATCCGCGCATTTGCGCAGAGGCGTCGCCGCATTCGTGCTCGGTCACATCCTCGAACAAGCCAGACTTCGCGGGTATCAGCGGCTGAGCCTGGAAACCGGATCGGCGGCCGCGTTCGTGCCGGCGCAGACCCTCTACGGCCGTTTCGGCTTCTCTTATTGCGGACCGTTCGCGGCGTACGTCGAGGATCCGCACAGCGTGTTCATGACGAAACTCGTCTAGCGCCGTCTTCGTTCGGCGCGATGGAACCCATTCAATTCGGTTGGGTGTGCGGGCGCTATTGATGCACGAAGCGGTTGGATTGCGACTCCGTTGGAGTGCCTGACTGTGGGGTTGCCGGGCTGCGCGAGCGCCGCTGGTTTGGCGAACAGAAGTCGCGTGCATCAGACGACGGCACGCGTCGATCGCACGACATCCGCCAGCCTTCCGCGGACGTCAACGGAGTATGGTGCGTCATGAGTTACGAAGCGCTGTATCGCCAATCGATCGAACAACCCGAGGCATTCTGGGCGGAGCAAGCGAAGGCGATCCATTGGTATCGGCCGCCGCAGCAGATACTCGATGACAGTCGTCTGCCATTCTGTCGCTGGTTCGTTGGCGGCGAAACCAACCTCTGCTACAACGCGGTGGATCGGCATCTCGACGCGCGCAGCGATCAGCTCGCACTTGCGGCGATCTCGACCGAAACCGGCAAGCGGCTGCATTACACCTATGGCCAGCTGTATCGCGAGGTGAACGATTTCGCCGCGGTGCTGGTGAGTCTCGGCGTCGGTCGCGGGGATCGCGTCGTTATCTACATGCCGAACACGGCGGAAGCCGTGTTCGCGGTGCTCGCCTGCGCGCGCCTCGGCGCGATCCATTCCGTCGTATTCGGCGGATTCGCCGCGCACAACCTCGCCCTGCGCATCGATGATGCGCGCGCAAGCTTGCTGATCTGCGCGGATGCGGGCATGCGTGCGGGCAAGGTGATCCGCTACAAGCCTCTGGTCGACGAGGCGATAGACCTTGCACAGTTCCCGCCGGCGCATGTGTTGATCGTTTCGCGCGAACTCGATCCGGACCTGCGGCGCGTCGGAAATCGCGATCTCGATTACACGTCGCTGAAGGCTCGGCATGCGGGCAGCGACGTGCCGATCACCTGGCTGGAATCCAACGAGCCAAGCTATATCCTGTACACGTCGGGCACGACCGGCAAACCCAAGGGCGTGCAGCGCGATGTGGGTGGCCACGCAGTCGCGCTCGCGCTGTCGATGCGCACCGTGTTCGATGTTGGGCCCGGTCAGGTGATGTTCTCGACCTCCGATGTCGGCTGGGCGGTCGGCCACAGTTACAACATCTACGGTCCGCTCATCGTCGGCGCCACCTCATTGCTGTACGAGGGCCTCGCGACCCATCCCGACGCCGGTATCTGGTGGCAGCTGTGCGCCGAGTACGGTGTGCGCACGATGTTTTCATCGCCGACCGCGGTCCGCATGCTGAAGAAGCAGGATCCGGCCTGGCTCACGAAATATCCGCTGCCGCAATTGCGTTGGTTGTTTCTTGCTGGCGAACCGCTGGACGAGCCCACAGCGCGCTGGATTTCCGATGGCCTCGGCAAACCCGTGATCGACAACTATTGGCAGACTGAAACCGGCTGGCCGGTACTGTGCCTGCAGCCGGGCCTTGATCTCAAACCGGTGAAGTGGGGTTCGCCGGGACTTCCGAATTTCGGCTTTCGCCTGCGCGTGATCAACGAAGTTACCGGCGCGGATGCGGCTGCGAACGAGAAAGGCGTGCTGGTGGTGCAGCCGCCCTTGCCGCCGGGTTGCCTCACCACGATCTGGGGCGACGACGAGCGCTTCCTGCACGGCTATTTCTCGCATTTCAAGGAAGTTCTCTACAGCTCGCTGGACTGGGCGACCCGCGACGACGACGGCTACACCTTCCTCCTCGGACGCACCGACGACGTGATCAATGTGGCCGGCCATCGGCTCGGTACACGCGAAATCGAAGAGGCGGTCGCCACTCATACGGCGGTTGCTGAAGCGGCGGTCATCGGCGTCCACGACGACTTGAAAGGTCAGGTGCCCATCGCTTTCGTGACGCTCAAGGCCGCTTCCGATTTGGATGCGCGGCGCGCGACTGCCGAAGCGTTGCAGCAACGCGTGGTCGACCAGCTCGGTAGCGTGGCGCGACCGGCGCGCGTCTTCATCGTCAATGCGCTGCCGAAGACGCGTTCGGGCAAGTTGCTGCGTCGCTCGATTCAGGCGCTGGCCGAATCGCGCGACGCGGGCGATCTGTCGACACTTGAGGACCCGAATGCGCTGGAGGAGATTCGCGCAGCGCTCACGCGCGGCCCGGAATGGTCGCGCTCACGATCCTAGTCCGCGATCACCGAGTGCTCGGCATGGACCGACGCGTCGATCAGCGCGCGGATGCCGTCTGCGCTCATCGGCCGACCCAGCAGATAGCCCTGGCCTTCGGTGCAACCTGCAGCGCAGAGCCAGTCGAGCTGGCCTTGCGTCTCGATCCCTTCCGCTGCTGTCTGGATGCCAAGATCGCGAGCAAGTGCGATAACCGCGCGGATGATCGCAGTCGCATCCGAATTGAGACCGATGTCGGCGACGAAGGACTGGTCGATCTTGATCTTGTCGAACGGAAACGAACGCAGTGAGCGCAGCGAGGAATAGCCGGTGCCGAAATCGTCAAGCGATATGCGCATGCCGAAATCGCGTAGTGCGTACAACGCGATGCGTGTGACTGCATCATCGGCAAGCAGGGCACTCTCGGTCACTTCGAGATCGAGCCGATCGGGCGCGAGGCCGTTCTTTTCCAGAATCGTGATGGTGTCCTGGACAAGGCAATCGTGTGTCAATTGCAGCGGCGACAGATTGACGGCAATGCGTATCTCGCGCGGCCAGCTTGAGGCGACGCGACTCGCTTCGCCGAGCACCCAGTCGCCGAGTGTTCCGATCATGCCCATTTCCTCCGCAATGGGAACGAATTCGCTCGGTGGTACCGGGCCGTGGATCGGGTGTTGCCAGCGCAACAACGCCTCCGCCCCGATGAGTCGGCGCGAACCGAGTGAAATGATCGGCTGATACGCCAGGGTGAACGCATTGCTCGCGATAGCTGCAGCGAGATCCTGCTTCAGGGCTCGCCGGGATTGCACGGCTGCTTCGATCTCGGGCGCGAAGAAGCGCCAGGTCCGCCGGCCTTCGCTTTTCGCTGCATACATCGCCATGTCTGCGCGCCGCGCCAGTTCCACCAGATCGCCCTGACCCGTGATGGACTGAGCGATGCCGATGCTCGCGCTCGTTTTCACATGCTGGCCGTCGACGACGAACGGCGCGATGAACGCCGCGATGACCCGTTCGGCCAAGGCAACGGCACCGATACGTCCGTCCGACACCGTCTGGATCATCGCGAATTCGTCGCCGCCCAGGCGCGCGACGAACGCTTCGCCGTCAGCACACGCGGCGAGGCGCTGCGCGACACGTTCGAGCAGCAGATCGCCAATGCGGTGCCCGAGCGAGTCGTTGATCGACTTGAAATCGTCGAGGTCGACGAACAGGAGATTGACGGTTTGTTCCGGCGGCGCTTCCGCGAGCATCGCGCACGCGCGCTCCTGGAACAGCGCCCGGTTCGGCAAGCCGGTCACCGCGTCGTAGAACGCCAGTTGATGGATGCGCGACTGGTTCTGCTCGTGCTCGATCGCAATGGCACAGAGGTGCACGCACTTCTCGACCAGCTGACGCTCGAACTCGGCGGGTCCGCGCCGGGTGCGGTAGTAGAACGCGAACGTGCCGATGACGCTGCCGTCGCCGGCTTTGATCGGGCTCGACCAGCACGCTTGCAGACCGAGCGGCAAGATCAGTTCGCGGTAGTCCCTCCACAACGGATCTTGCGCGATGTCGGTGACCTCGACTGCCTCACCGCGCCAAGCTGCGGTACCGCAGGAGCCCGATGAAGGCCCGATCGGCAAACGATCCAGCGCTTGCGAATACGCGTCAGGCAGACTGGGACCGGCCAGCGGATGCAGCAGGCCCTGCGTGTCCACCGTCAAGATCGAGCAGGTGACCCCAGGTGCATCGCTTTCCACGCGCGTGCACAGGAGGTCGGCGACTGCCCTCAGGCTCTGACCGCGCGCTATCGCCTCCAGGACTTCATTCTGGAGTCCTTGCAAGCGCTCGCTCGACTGCGCATCCATCATGCCTGGTCCATGCCGTGCGCCACCGTTGTTTCGGTGCGGCGCGATACTCCCCGTGGCTTACGTTACTCCGTTCTACCCTGACCGCCAACGCGTTGTCACCCGGCATATGTGTCAGGACATCACAACCGGGGTTTTCCGCCTCCGATCTGGGCGGTGGCCTCGGCATCGGCGATCGCGTCCGGACGGTCTCCCTGGATATTGTGCGAAGCGTGACCGACCGGCGCGGGGCGGTCGCGGGGCGAACTCGCCCAGATACGCTGGTGGCCGGCGCGGCAAGTGGCATCGGCGGCCTTGCGCGCATCCGGCGGCAGGTGGTCGCAGGCGTCGTCGGCGCTAACGACGATAAATCGAACCTTGCTGCGCCGCTTCAGCGCTTGCACCACCGCACGGTTTGCCGTGTCCGCCTCGCGCGCGGACGACGCGGCTTCCCAGAAAATGGGGTTGATACCGCACGCGCGGACTGAATCGGTGGATTTCTGGCTGATCCCGGATACGCCCGAAGCACGTAACGACCGCGAAGGGCTCGGTTGACGCGGACACTCCTGCAAGATTTCGCGCTAGCAGGCTTGGCAGTGCATTCGCGCCGCGTTAACGGTTGTCAGGCGAGTCTGCGAGTATTGCGCGATCGAAGTGATGCAGGTCGGTGTGCGTGGTCGGGATCGGCGTGTAGTGTTCGTCGAACGCGACGTCGCCT
>JBDSNK010000015.1:0-7174 GCA_039915385.1 Dokdonella sp. | reverse complement strand
GCGTCTGGGTGCCGGGTGGCACCTACTTCTTTACGGTCAATCTGCTTGAACGTCGTCGTCGGTTGCTGGTGGATCGTATCGACGATCTGCGCGCGGCGTTCCGCGAGGCGAGGGCGGCGCGACCCTTCGAGATCATAGCGATGGTCGTGCTGCCGGATCATCTGCATTGCCTGTGGCAACTACCGCCGGGCGACGCCGACAACGCGAACCGATGGGCGCGGATCAAGGCCGGTTTCTCCCGCCGTGTGCCGGTGGATGAGTGCAGGAAAGGACGCACGACACGCCGCGAGCGAGGAATCTGGCAACGCCGCTATTGGGAACATGTGATACGAGATAACGACGAACTGCGTCGACATGTCGAGTACATCCATTTCAACCCGGTGAAACACGGACATTCACCACGCCCTGTCGATTGGCCTCACTCATCGTTTGCTCAGTGGGTGGCGCGAGGGGACTATCCCGTCAACTGGGCAGGATGATTGCGTGAAGTCGTGTGACGTGTGCATGCACGTAGGGTGGGCCTTGGCCCACCGCGTTGTTCGTTGCGACAAGTTTTCGCGCGTGAGCGGCGGGCTTAAGCCCGCCCTACGCCCGCCCTACGCCCGCAATGCATCCGCGTAGGGTGGGCCTTGGCCCACCGCGTGTCCGCATGCCGACCGGTACTTGCGCACGGCGCGTCGCCTGCACAAACTCGCTCGCTCCATCCCCAGAGGATTTCCAATGGATCGATCGCTCACCCTCAGCGCTATTGCTTTCGGCATCACGCTCGCGTTCGCAGCAACGCAAACGCACGCTGCCGCAGCGGCCGCTCCCGCCGCAGCCGTCGCGGCCGACACGCCGTCAAAGTCCGCGCACAACGCAAGCTTCATCCTTCCCGCGGGCTGGGCGCAGCGTAGCGAAGGCGCGGCGGTCATCCTCACGCCGCCGGAAGCCGACGGCTCGCGCATTGCGATCCTGGATTCGTCGGCCAAGACCGCGGACGACGCCGTCGCGGATGGCTGGAAACTGCTCAAGCTCTCGCCGAAGTTCCTCGTCGCCAACGACGCCGCGCCGAAGGACGGCTGGGAGCAACGCCGCGTCTACGAATACGACGTGCCCGCAAACGCGAAGCGCATGGTATTCGCCGTCGCGTTGCGCCGCGGCACCGCGTACACGGTGCTGCTCGCGGACGTCGACCAGGCCATCGCCGAGAAGCGCGCCTCGCAGTTCGGCAAGATCAATCAGCGCCTGCAGCCGGCCGATTACAAGCGCGAAACGTTCAAGGGTCGCACCGCGCACAAGCTCGACGACTCACGCCTCAAGCAGATCGCCGACTTCGTCGAACACATGCGCAACGCATTCGACGTGCCCGGTGTCGCCATCGGCATCGTGCAGGACGGCAAGACCGTCATGGCGAAGGGCTTCGGCATGCGCGCGCTCGGAAAACCCGAGAAGGTCGACGCCGACACCCGCTTCATGATCGCGTCGAACACCAAGGCGCTGACCACGCTCATGCTGGCCAAGCTCGTCGATGCCGGCAAGCTCGACTGGAACGCGCACGTGACCGACGTGTATCCCGCATTCAAGCTCGGCAGCGCAGACACCACCAAGCAGGTGCTCGTGAAACACCTCATCTGCGCCTGCACCGGCCTGCCGCGCCAGGACTACGAATGGTTGTTCGAGGGCGAGAAGCAGACCCCCGAAACGGTGATGTCCACGCTCGCGACGATGCAGCCGACCAGCGGCTTTGGCGAGCTTTTCCAGTATTCCAATCCGCTCGCCGCCGCGGCCGGATTCATTGGCGGACAGATCGCGAACCCCGGCAGCGAACTCGGCGCAGGCTATGACCACGCGATGCAGTCCCTCGTGTTCGACCCGCTCGGCATGCACGACACCACATTCGACTATGCAGTTGCGCAAACCGGCGACTACGCCGCGCCGCACGGCTATGACATCAGTCACAGCGTGCGCGTGATGGACATGGGCCTCAACGACACCATCCGCTCATCGCGCCCTGCGGGCGCCGCGTGGAGCACGGTCGACGACCTGCTCAAATATGTGCAGATGGAAATCCAGCGCGGCGTGCTCCCTGACGGCAAGCGCTATATAAGCGAAGCCGCTCTGATGCAGCGACGCCAGCCGCAGATCGCGCTCGGCGTCGATCGCGACTACGCGATGTCGTTGATTGTCGACAAGAGCGACGGCGTCACCGTCGTCGACCATGGCGGCGACATGGACGGCTTCCACTCGAACATGATGTGGTGGCCGGAGCAGAAGGTCGGTGCCGTGATCCTCACCAACGCGGACGCAGGCGTCAACCTTCGCGGCCCATTCAAGCGCCGCCTGATGGAGATCATGTTCGACGGTGAAGCGCAGGCGCTCGCCACTGCGGATGCAAACGCCAAGGGCGACCGCGCCTCGTGGGACGCGCAGCGCAAGCTGATCCAGTACCCCGCCAACGCCGCCGCGATCGCCGCGCTCGCCCCGCGTTATCACAGTGACGCCCTCGGCGACATCATCGTGACCACCAAGGACGGCAAAGCCTGGTTCGACGTCGGCTCATTCAAGTCCGAAGTCTCCACCTCACCGCAGGCCGACGGCAGCATGGCCTTCACGATGATCGACCCGGTCGCGAGCGGCTTCCTGCTCGTGCGCGCCGACGTCGACGGCAAGAAGCGCCTCATCACGCGCGACGGCCAGCACGAGTACGTCTTCGAAGAAGTGAAAGCCGAAGGCGTGAAGCACTGACGACTCTGTGGGAGCGGCGGATCTGTGGGAGCGGCGGAAGCCGCGATGCTCTCCTCACCGTAACGTGGGCCTCGGCCCCCCGCCCAATCGGTACCGACACATCCGCGCAAGGCGGGCTCAAGCCCGCCCTACGTTCCGCCTCACCGATACGCCCGCAGAAAAATGAACCCGACCCGTATTTCGCACGACGCGCCTGATACGTTCACTTTCAAGCCGATCGCATTCGTGCGCTCGCCCTATACGCGGCGTATCGACGCGCCGCATCAGCCGACGGTCGTAGCCGGTACTGAAGCCGGCAGTGCGGCAGACGCCATCATCGAATTCGCGGCAGATTTTCCGGAAGCCGCGTTGCACGACCTCGCCGGATTCGAGCGCATCTGGCTGGTGTTCGTTTTCGACCGCAGCGAAGGCTGGAAGGCGCTGGTAAAGCCGCCGCGCGGCGGTCCCAAACGCGGCGTGCTGGCGACGCGCTCGCCGCATCGCCCCAATGCAATTGGTCTTTCCGCGGTTGAACTGGTCGCGGTGGAGGAACGATGCCTGCGTGTCCGCGGCGTTGATCTTCTCGATGGCACGCCGATCCTCGATATCAAGCCGTATGTGCCGTATGCGGATGCATTTCCCGCTTCGTGCGCGGGCTGGATCGATGCGATCGATGCAGCCCAGGGTCTCCAGTCTGCCCCCGGCCCACGCCGTCCGCGCTGATCGTGCAATCGATCGTGCAATCGATACGGAGACTTGAATACGGACGGCTTCCACTCGAACAGGAAGTGGTGGCCGACGGCAGCATGGCCTTGACGAGGATCGCCCCGGTCGCGAGCAGTTTCCTGATCGTGCGCATCGACGTCGACGGCAAGGAGCGCCTCATCACGCGGTGACGGCCGCGTAGGGTGGGCCCAGGCCCACCGCTTTGTCGGCACCGACACATCCGCGCAAGGCGGGCTTAAGCCCGCCCTACGTTCCTACGTTCCCAGCTCCGTTCGCTTCGCCATAACGCATTGCGTCATATGACGCATGGCGTTATAGTCTTCTCATGATACGGAGCTTCAACGACAGGGAAGCAGAGTCGATCTGGCAGGGCGTCGTATCCAAACGGCTACCGTCGGATAGTCAAGTCGTTGCACGCAGGAAACTGCGCATGCTCAATGCAGCGGGGGCGTTGAACGATCTCAGGGTTCCGCCCGCCAACCGCCTCGAGGCACTGAAAGGTAGCCGCAAGGGGCAATTCAGCATGAGGATCAACGACCAGTGGCGCATCTGCTTTCGATGGAGCGACGGCGATGCACATGATGTCGAAATCGTGGATTACCACCAGGCAGCTTCGCCATGAAAAAACTACCCAACATCCACCCCGGAGAAATCCTCCTGGCGGAATTTCTGGAGCCCCTGGGCATCAGCCAGAACGCGCTCGCGCGAGCAGCCGATGTTCCGCCTCGGCGTATCAACGAAATCGTCTTGGGCAAGCGCTCGATTACAGCCGATACAGCCGTCCGCCTCGCGGCAACGCTCGGCACCACCGAACGGTTCTGGTTGGGATTGCAGGCCGACTTTGATCTGGAAGAGGCGCATCGAGCGATTGGCTCTGCGGTACGACGGATCGAACGGATTGCCGCCTGACCCGACCGATCAGCCATACGCTCTCCAACCTCCGCGGCGAATACCGCGACACGTAGGGTGGGCCTTGGCCCACCGCGTTGTCCATAGAGACAAATTTTCGCGCATGTGGCGGGCTTAAGCCCGCCCTACGCCCGCCCTGTGTTCTACTTCTTCCGAAGGCATGCGGCGATTCCCAGGTCGCCCAAACGGATGTGCTCTGGATTCTGCATTCGGCGTGGCTGGAAGTGCCGGTGACTTCCGGCCGATGGTCTGCTGGCGCCGTTTGCTGCAACCTGCGGCAGGCCGATCACCGGCCTGGGGAGTTGCGATGCGTTTTGTTGCCGGAATTCTGGCGGCGGTTTTGTTGTTCGCAGTTGCGCCTGCGTGCGCAGACGACAAGGAAGTGCCGCCTCCGGCAACGATGGAGCAACTCGATGCGAACCTCGCGACGATGTTCGCGCAGGGCCATGTGCCCGGCGCTTCGGTTGCGTTGGTCGAGAACGGCGAGGTCGTGTTCGTGAAGGGCTACGGCTATGCCGACACCGCGAAGAAGATTCCGGTGACGTCCGACACCGTGTTCCGCGCGGGTTCGATCTCCAAGAGTCTCACCTCGATCGCGGTGATGACCGCGGTCGAGCAGGGCAAGCTCTCGCTCGACGACAAGCTGGCCGATCGCGCGCCGGACGTGACCTTCGTCAATCCGTGGGAAGCGAGCGACCCGGTGCGGCTGGTGAACCTGCTCGAGCACACGACCGGCTGGGCAGACGTCTATCCGAAGGTATATGCGATGGACGGCACGGGATGGTCGGTGCTGCGCGGCGTGCAGTACACGAGTCCACTGTTCGTCAGCCGCTGGAAACCGGGACACTTCCCGGTCTACAACAATGCGGGTCCTGCGGTTGCTGCGGTGATTCTCGAAAAGGTCACCGGCGAGACTTTCGCGGCCTACATGCGCGAGCGCGTGCTGCGTCCGATGGGCATGCCAACGGCGGATTTCGATCTGCCGCCTGAGCTTGCGGCGCGTGTTGCGAAAAGCTACGAGCCCGACGACAGCGAGACGCCGTATCAAACCATCATCCTGCCGCCCGCCGGTTCGCTCGCCGCAACACCGCGCGAACTCGCGCAACTCGTACGCTTCTACCTCGGACGCGGAACTGTTGACGGCCAGCAGATCCTGAAATCCGAATCGGTCGCGCGCATCGAGCGCAGCGAATCGACGCTAGCGAGCCCATCCGGTTTCGTGAATGGCTACGGCCTCGGCAATACCGGCCTGACCGACACGGGTATCACCTTCCACGGCCACAACGGCGGTATCGACTCGTTTACTTCGGTCTACGGCTATTCGCTGCGCAATGGTTCCGGCTATGTGCTGATGGCCAACGGCGGCGAAGGCGTCGATTTCAATACGCCCGTCTCGCGCCTCGTGCAGGGCTATCTCACGCGCAACATCACGCCGCAATTCCCGCCGACCGTTGCGCTCGACGACAACGCATTGCAGGGCTACGCAGGTGTCTATCGCAGCATCACGCCGTCGAATACCTTGATGCGGCCATTCGCCGAGGCGCTGGGTTTCACCCGCGTATCCGTCGAGCACGGCCAATTGAAGATCAGCGGCAAGGTGTTCCTGCCGACCGGTCCGCACAGTTTCCGTCGCGCCGACCGCGACGAGCCGCAGCTGGCTTTCGTCGAAGATGGCGACGATGTCGACTTGATCTCCGCACTCGGTGCCCGGCAGAAAACCTCGTACGCGTTGTTCGGAACCGTGCTCGCGATCGGCTTCGTGCTGGTGGTCGGCAAGCTGATCGGGCTGGTGTTGTTGCTGGTTTGGATCATCGCGCGATTGCGCAGGCGCGTGCGTGGCGGCGCAATGCTGCGGCTATGGCCGATCGCAGGCGTGGCGGCGATGGTGGCGACATTCGCGCTGCCCCTAATGGCGCTGACCGCCTCAGGCATGCAGGCGGTGCATCGCCTGTCCGATATCGGCCCGTATGCGATCGCGATCATGCTCGGCAGCCTGTTGTTCCCGATCTTCGGCGCGCTCGGACTCGCTTCTAGCCTGCGGGCGAGTGAGGCGGGACGCTTCGTGCGCATCAATGCGGCGCTGGTATCGATCGCATTGCTGGCGGTTGCAGGCTATGCGTTGTCGATTGGCTGGATCGGCATGCGTACCTGGGCGTTGTAAGCACGTAGGGTGGGCTTTAGCCCACCGTTTTGAGGTGGCCGAACGACAGCGGTGGGCTGAAGCCCACCCGACGACTGGTTTCGAGCCTGCGGGCGAGTGAGGCGGGACGCTTCGTGCGCATCAATGCGGCACTGGTTTCGATCGCGTTGCTGGCGGTTGCAGGCTATGCGTTGTCGATTGGCTGGATCGGCATGCGGACCTGGGCGTTGCAGGTATCGGGCTGGGGGGAGAGCTCAATAAGTTCGCGGACAGGTATAGATAAATGTACTCGACCCCTATTCGGTATGGAGGCGTGCAACCTGCAACTTCTTACAGGGCAACCGGATATAGCGGGCTTGAGGCCGCCCTACGCCCGCTATGCTCGCCGTGGATGATCCGGATGGGCCATAAACTAAGAGGTGGATTCAGCCCCAACGACAACCCGCGGGGAGCTTTGTCATTGACAAGAGCACCCACGTGCAAAAGGAAAATGAACCTGACCCCTATTCGAGAAGATGAATTATGCCGGCCTCTTTTCGGTTATGGCTAAGCTTGCTTGCAAGTAGAGTAGAGGAACCATGAGTCAGAGCATTCACAATCCAGATCAATACATGTCTTCGTTGCGAACCATAATCGCGGGCGGGCGAAAGAGGATTGGGCTGCTTATTGGCGCAGGTGCTTCGGCGGGGATGG
>JBDSNK010000331.1:0-8903 GCA_039915385.1 Dokdonella sp. | reverse complement strand
TGGAAACCTTCGGCAACGCGATCAATCGACTCTCCCTCCGGACTGAAACCAGAGTACCGGATCGACGACCAACGCTCGACCACGCCGCGCAGGCCCGGGACGGAGAGACAACCTTCCCAGCCCTCCTCACGTGCGTCGGATAGTGGTGTGATAACGGGATTGAGCAGGATCGTGCGCGGAACCGCGGGCGCATCCGGGTAGCGATCGCTGCTGTCGAAGCCGAAAATCACCAGCTGGAGGTCGAAGCCGATCTGCGGGGCCGCGAGGCCGACGCCACCGGCATCATGCATCGTCTCGAACATGTCAGCGATCAACGCGTGCAGTTGCGGCGTGTCGAACCGTTCAATCGGCGCAGCGACTCGCAGCAGGCGCGGATCACCCATCCTGAGGATTTCATGGATCATTGCAACGACTCCGCTGCAGGCTCGGGCGCATTGTGGCGCAAGTGCGCGCGCATATCGAACGAACACCGTCGATCGTGCAAAACCCCGCGCACGCATCCGCGCAGCACAGCGGATGCATCAGCGCAGTCGATTGGAGAACCAGCGCCATCCCAGCATGGGCGCCTTCACCAGGTAGTGCGACCACAGGCCCAACCAAACGACGCTGCGCAGCCATGGATTGCGCGCAGCCGGATCGAAACGGCGGAAGTATCGCCACATGCCGCGACGCTTGTGCCGCGCAACGAACAGAGGGCGGCTCCGACTCGAGCTGCCCTGCGCATGCACGACGTGCAGCGCATGCGCGATTGCCACCTGGAAGCCGGCAGCACGCACGCGTCGACACAGGTCGAGATCTTCGACATGCAGGAAGTAAGCTTCGTCGAAGCCGCCGACTCCCTCGAACGCGGCGCGCGGCATGGCCATACAGGCGCCGGAAATGGCCTCGATGAATTCGATCCCGTCACCGGCTTCAACACTCGGCATTTCGACACCGGCGAACGAAGGCCAGCGACGCTCCCAACGGGCAAGTCCGGTCAGACTTGCAAAAGCGCGGCGAAAGGTCGGATCGCGACGGCGGTTGCCGCGTGCAGGCGATCCATCGGGATTGCACACGGTCACACCGAGTACACCGATGCGCGCGTCAGCGAGCAAGGTTCGATGCAGGACCGCAACGGCGTCTGCAGGCAACTCGCAATCGGGATTGAGGAACACCAGCACAGACCCTTGCGCCAGCGCAGCACCGCGATTGCAGGCCGGACCGAAACCGATATTGGCTTGATTGCGCAGGACGCGCAGGCGCGGGTTGTGTGCATGTCGCGCCGCTGCGCGTTCGACTTCGCCGTCGGACGACGCGTTGTCCACAAGGATCACTTCGATCTGTGCGTCCGATGCGAGAGAGGAATCGACGCAGGCCTGCAACAGGGGTCCGCTATCGGCCGCAACGACGATGATGCTCGTCTGCGCATCGACCACGTTCGAGCTTGCCGGATGACTGACGCTCAAATCGCGCCGAGCAGCCGCTCGCCTTGCTCACGCGCGTAGGCCCACAGTGATGGCCAGGCATCGTAGGCCGTCGCAAGTTGTGTGGTTTCTTCGCGCAGCCGCTTTACGCACGTTGCGTTGTCGGCGTCGGGCCAGTCTCCGAGCCGCGGGGCATCCTTTGCAATCAATGCACGCCCGTTCGCTTCGATGATCGAACGTACATCCGCCTGCCAGTACACAGGTGCGTCATGTGCGCTTTCGAACTGATTCTGCAATCGCTCAATGAGGTCCGCTCGCGCATACGCAAGATAATCGCGCAGCTGGCGCAGGCAGCCGGCATCGTCTGCCGCAGCGACATCACGCAGATGCGCAGCGAGCAGGCTGAGTCGCTGCGCCGGATCCTTCGCGTTGAATTCCGGCAATTGCCGCTGCACGTAGTCGCTGACGAAATAGTTGAAGCGCGGCGTATGCGCGGCGAGCGTGCGCGGAGAACGCTTGCGCTGCATCTCCTGCACGTGCCCGATTGCCATCGGCAACTCCACCATCAATGTCCCCGGGTGACACAGCTCGGTCACGCGCGAGAACAGGGCATCCTCACCGCGACCATACGGATTCGTGCACGGCAACAGAAGGGAATTGTCGAGTGCGAATGGCGTGAACGTGGCGGCTGCCGTTGCGCGTGCCTGGCGGTAGCCGTACCAGAGGCTGCCTGCTTCGACATTGCGCAAATAGCTGTCGCGGTCGCGCACGAATTCGGCGCGGCTTGCAGCGGGTAGCTGGTACAACCACAAGCCCGACTCGGTGCGCGAACTGCCGTAGCTGCCATGCTGTGTTGCCAGGATAGGCGCGTCACCGCGCAGGTGATCGAGTCGGCTCAAGGAAAGGCCACGCAGAGATTCGCGTTCGATAGCGTAGCGTGCTGTACCGGTCAAAGCGCCCAGCGAATGACCGGCGGCCTCGAGATGTAGTTCGAAGGGATCGCTCTCGACCTCCTGACCGGCACCCAGCGCATTTTCCATGTTTCGGTAAAACTGCGTAAACGGCTCTGCTGCCGGATTCGGATCGAATCCGCTGCGCGCCTCATCGGGACTGCGCAATGGCAGACGGTGGTCGTCGTCAAGCAGAACGAGGCGCGCGCCCGCGGAGAGCAGCAAGGCTAGGTTCCAGGCACGGCCACCGCCGAAACGGTCACGCGCATCGGTACGTGCGAGGAGGTGCGGCAAGATCGCCGCAGCCTGCGGCACAGCGCGCGCGATCTTCGCGATCAGACGCTCGCACTCCGATGCGCCGACGTAACT
This sequence comes from Dokdonella sp., assembly GCA_039915385.1. GTDB lineage: Bacteria > Pseudomonadota > Gammaproteobacteria > Xanthomonadales > Rhodanobacteraceae > Dokdonella_A. The sequence continues at coordinate 6,181 of JBDSNK010000331.1, read as the reverse complement.
CAGCTTGCAGCCGGTCGAGCGCGCGAATTCGCGCAAGAGATCGCGGTGCCGGTTGGTCGCCTCGCGCGTGCTCGAATCGTCCAGCAGTACGTAGTGGCGATTGGCGCGAAAGCGGCGTTCGTACTCGGCGAGGGAATCGAGCAGCTGCGCAAGCTGGTCGGGGCGATCGCATGCGCGAATGAAGACCGCGCGCAGAGGTGCAGGTTCGCGTGACGTGAAGGCCGCGGCGCGTTGCAGGAACTCCCGATCGGAAACGAGCAGCCCGCGCTGGGTCAGACCTTCCAACACCCGCACGACACCCTCACGCTGCGACTGCAGGCCAGGCACGGTTGCAAGGATGCGTGCGACGTGTTCGTCGAGGCTGCGGAACTCCCGACTCTGGTCAAGCGCCTGCAAGACCTGGAAGGTCATCACATGCGTTTCGCCACTGCGCTTGACCTGGAAGATGCATTCGCTGTTCGACAACGAGGCGACGACGCCCGCCTCGGATGCGTACAACGGGGCATTCGGGTCGATGCGCGCAGGCGCAGGTGCGGCGCCGAAGGTGCCGTAATTGATCTGATAGTTGAGGTCGGTACTGTTCATTCGATCTATTGGTTGCGACGCCACCAACGCCAATCCCGGCGTTGCGGCACGTTGTCATGGTCCAGGGGTGGTGACGCGAGGCCGCGCAACTGCTCCACTTCCGTTTCAAGTTCAGCGATGCGGGCACCGGCGCTCATGTTCTTGCGGATTTCGTGATTGTAATGCGTGTAGACCGACTCTTCGCGGTCGCCGAACAGGGACAGCGCCGGTAGCAATTCAGTCAAGGGACGGCGCGAGCAGACGGCAACGTAGTACATCGGCGCGTAGTCGAAACCCACGGCTGGCGCTCCATTGCCCTGGGACGCCGTCGCCACCTCGGCCGGCCCCGCTGGCGAATCCAGCGCCCACAGTGCGGACTGGAACAACAGTTTTTGACCATACAGGCGGACATGTGCGAAATGCGGTTTCAGGAGTTCGAGCAATTCCTCGCGATAGAGCTCGCGCACGTGAAATTCGTTGCGGAATCCGGCCAGTTCGCTATAGGTGCGTTTGTCCGGCGACGAGACGAGCAACACGCCGTCATCGGTGAGGACGCGCGCAAATCCGGCGATCAACTGCTCCTGCGCCGTCAGATGCTCCAGCGTTTCAAACGAGACGACGAGATCGAATGCACGATCCGCGTAGGGCAACGCCGTGGCATCGGCGCAGTCGTAGCGCAAGCGTGGTTTCAACACGTAGCGCGCGCGTGCGTGTGCGATCGACGCCTGGTCGACATCGACACCCGTCACCTCGGCCGCAATATCGGCGAGCAAGGCCGAGCCGTAACCTTCGCCGCACGCCGCATCCAGCACGTGTTTGCCCACAGCAAATCCACGCGCGAACATGTAGCGATGCCAATGCTCGTACCAGATCTCGCGCACGCACTCGGGCGTGAAGCGCTCGCCAGTGAACACAAGGGCATCCTCGTCGCTCATGGCAAGTCGCTGCCTGTATTCATCTGTGTCCAGCGATGTGCAAGTCTGACCAGACCGAACTCGCGCGAGGCGCCCTGCACGATCACACCCCGTTCCACCGTGTCGAACACGCGCACGCCCTCGGGATCCATCGGATGCACGCGCACGATGTAGCTTCCGGGAAGCACGGCGAGCTCGCTGAATTCGAGTACGATTTCATATTCGTTGTCGGCGCTCCGCTCGGGCTCGCACCCGTCCATGTCGGTGCTCACGCCATAGACAGGAGTACCGTCGGCACGCACGATACCGATCGCCACGCATGGCACGCGACCTTCGCGCGAATATATGCGCGCGCGCACCTGCAACGTGTCGCCGCCGTCGAGCATCAGCGCGCGCTCGCCTTGCACGCCGTTCAGGGTCACATTCAGGACGCTGAACTCGAGGCTGCCATGCGCGACCTGCGATTCGCGTGTCGGCGCGGACTTCCGCTCGTGATAGGCGAGATAGGCCTGGCTGACCTCGAACACGTCACCACTCATCGCGATCGCACCACCCTGAAGCCAGCATGCGTGCCTGCACAGCTTCTGCACATGGTACATGCTGTGAGAAACGAGGATCAGCGTGCCGCCTCCAGCGAGATAGTCCTTCATCCACTGCACACACTTTTTCTGGAACGACTCGTCGCCAACTGCAAGCACCTCGTCGGTGACCAGCAGGTCCGGCTTCAGAGCAGCGATCACTGCGAAGCCCAGACGCACGACCATGCCGGAGGAGTAGTGCTTGACTGGTTCGTCGATGTAATCACCGATGTCGGCGAACTCGATGATTTCGGGCAAGCGCCGACGCAACTCCGCTCCACGCAGACCATGCAGTGCAGCCGACATCGCGATGTTGTCGCGCCCGCTGTACTCGGGATGGAAGCCGGCGCCCAGTTCGAGCAGCGCGCCGATCTCGCCGTTGACCTTGACACTGCCAGTGCTGGGCGTCAGCACGCCGGTGATCAATTTCAGCAGCGTGGACTTGCCGGCGCCATTTTCGCCAACAAGCGCGAGCGATTCGCCACGACGAATGTCGAGGTTCACATCGCGTAAAACACTGACGCGATCGCCATCGATTCCGGTGAAGAGCAGGCGACCGAGCGCGCGCAAGCGATCGGCACTGCGATGCACCTTCGGATACGCCTTGCCGAGGCCTCGCGCCTCGACCAGCAGCTCGCTCACAGGAAGTCCTCGAAATGCGGGTCCAGCCGTCTGAACAGCCAGTGACCGATCAGCAGCACCGCCGATGCAACCGGCAGGGCAATGGCCAGATGCCGAAAATCAATCGTGCCGTAGTTCAGCAAAAGCGCGCGAAAAGACTCCGCGTAGAACGTGAACGGATTGAAGTCGAGCAGGCCGCGAAAGCGCTCGGGCAATTGCAGACGATCGTAATAAACCGGCGCTCCAAACATCAGCAGTGGCAGCAACTGGCCCAGGGCCTGTACCAGATCGCGCACGAACACCTGCACCGACGCACAAATCAGGGCGATGCCGAGCGCAAGCGCCGCCAGCGGCACGTAGAGCAGTAACGCCGGCAGCAGGCCCCCGATGTGGATCCCTTCTCCGCTCAGCGCAAGCACCACGACGATCGCGATGAAGCCGGTGATATGGATCGCGAAACTCGTTGCCACGCTCGCGACCACAAGGATCTCACGAGGCAACGCAACTTTGCCGATCAAGGCGGCATTGTCCTGGATGACCGTGGTTGAGCGCAGCACGGCTTCGGCGAAGGCCACCCAAGGCCACAGCGCAAGCGCCAGAAACGGCACATAGCCAACCGTGGTAGTTCCTGGCACGCGCGCGTTGAATACATGTACGAACACGAAGCTCGTGATCGCCAATTGCAGCAATGGCTGAAACAGCACCCACAGTCCACCGGAAAAACTGCCGGAGAAACGGTTATGCAGCTCGCGTCGGAAAAAGCCCAGCGTCAGTACGGCAGCGGACATCCAGGCGGACAACCTTCAATCAGGCGGGGCGACATGTTAGCCGAGTTCGCCGCTATGTCGGCGCCGATCGGCGCGGCGCACTCGCGGGGGCAAGCGGAATGCGGTTGCCCCGCACGAGACGAGATCAGTGGCCCGCTGCTGGCGGCGCTGGCGGCGGAACTTCCGCTTCGCCGTAGCGCGTACGCAACGTGGCGAGCATCTCGGCGTTGCCGTCAAGAGGAAGATTTCGCATCGTGTCGGTGTACGTGCGCATCTGCTTCTCGCTGTACTCCTTGCCGAGCTGTTCAATGATGTCGCCTTTCACTTCAGCAAAACTACGCTGCGTGTCGGACGTGCGCGCAATCAACTTCATCACATGAAACCCGAACGATGTCTTCACCGGCGGCGAAATATCGCCCACCGCCTTCAACGCAGAGGCCGCAGCCGCGAACTCGGGCACGTACTTGGTCGCGTCGCCCGCATTGTCCATATGACCTTGGTTGGACGTCTTGCTTGGATCATCCGAGTACTTTTCGACCAGGGCATCGAACTGGTCCGGATGCGCCTTCGCTTCCTGCGTCACCGTTTCTGCCAACGCTTTTGCATCGGCTTCGCTGCGCGTCTTCGTTGAAATCAGGATGTGCTGCACTTCCTGCTTGCCGCGAACCAGGTAGTTCTTCTTGTGCGCAATATAGTCTTCCTGCGCGAGCTGACTGAAATCCGGCAACTTGATATTGGCCTTGAACCGCTGGAGCTGCACATTGCCCAGAGCTTCCTCTGCTGCGAGCGCAACCTGGCGCTGAACGGCCGGATCGTGATCAAGGCCGGCTTTGCGGGCCTCCGCGGCGAGCTGCTTCTGCAACAGCAGATTCGTGATGACACCGTCAATACGTGTCGGGCTGTTGAAGAAGCCGGCGCGTTGCCCCTCGGGTATGCGCGCTGAAAATGCGTCCATGTCTTCAAGCGTGACCACGGCGCCACCCTGCTTTGCGAGGACCGTGCTTGGCGCTCCGGTCGGCGCGGCATCTGCCGCGATCGCGGCGTGGGTGCCCATGAGCAAGCTCAACGAGGCGATCATCCAGGTGTAGCGATTCAACGACATGTGCCAACTCTCCGGTGTTCGACGAGGCATCCCGCAAAAAAAACAATGGCCCGCGGAACACCGCGGGCCTTGCCAATTCGTACTGTTCAAATCGATCGCTCAAAAAAGAGCGTCAGCGCGCGTACGCGTGATCCGTCCTTGCCCGCCACTTGAAATGCGATACGCCACAGCGGCGGATCGCATTCAGTGGAGGCGATCGGTCAGAACGAGCCGCCACCCTGGCTCACCATCGTCAGCGGACAGATGCTAGCTCCCGATGGGCATTCGGTCGCTGCCTGCGGATCGGTGCGCTTGATGTTGAGGTAGTAGTCGGTATTCGGCAGCAGGTGACAGAACGACGCATTCGTCGTCTTGAACCACCATGCGACCATGGCCTGGTCGGCGGAAGCAACGTTGTAGACCGCGCAGCCGGTATCAGCGGGCGGAGAGAAATCGCCGCAGGTCGTGCTGATCGACATGTCGGCGTTCTCGCCGGCTGTATATGTCGGATACGTAAAGTTTCCAAATTTGCTCGAAGCCGTTGTTGCGTTCGCAGGCGTCTTGAAGTGAGCCGAGAGGAAGCTTGTACGGGCGAAGCTCTTCAAGTTCGGGCTGGAACCGATAATGCCGGGCCACGCAACGACGGCATCCGTCGCGCTGGAGTGCCCCCAGATGTTGTCCCACTCAAGAACGCTGACATTGGCGCGGGTACCTGGCGTCGCGGCGCCATAGGTAATGTCGCTGGTGAGAATGCGCGTATAGCCAGCGGGACCGTTGCAGACCCCTCCACCTGCCGATACGTTCACCTGAGCCTGCAGACTTGTAATCGATCCACTCGTATTCGAACAAGTGAGCGTCAACGTGTAAATGCCCACAGCCGCCGGCGTCGCGGATCTCGGCGACACAGCGCTCGTGACCGTGGTCCAACCTGGAAGGCTGACAGAACTGCCGCCAAGACTCGCAGCACCGGTGCAGCTGGTTGCGTTCTGGACGGTCCAGCTGACCGAAAACGCAGCATTCACCAGCGCGGCGGATGGCGCCGTCAAGGCGAAGCCATTCGGTGTCGGGGCCGGGCCAATAACAGAAACCTGATTGCTTTGCGCAATACCCGAGCCGTTTGTGCACGTGATGCCAAAATTGTAATTGCCTGCGGTGTTGATCGTGACCCCGATGTTGTGCGAACCGGCACAGGCAGCGCCGGAGCATGCACTGGTTCCGGACGGCCAACCGGAAACCCCAGAAGTGGGCAGGCCATAGGTGCAGGCCGTCGCATCGGCTGAGGCCGACCAAGCCACCGTGATCGGCGTGCCAATCGTCGCAGTACCCGGAGCGGAGACGCTAGCCTGGAAGTTCGCGGTGGCGCCCGCGGATCCACAACCCGGTCCGCTGAGGCTGACACCAGTCGCACTCAAGTCAGTAGAGCCAGGCACGAGATTCAAGCCGGCGCTGTCGGTGACTGCTACGCAATCCTTTTGCAGGGTGTCCTTCATGCGAACGGTGGTCTGAGCCATCAAAAAGGGACTCATGACCATCAGCATAAAGCCGGCGAGGAGGGAAATCGTGCGGATGTGAAACGCGGGCTGCGACGAAGCGATCATCAGAATTCCAGAAACGGTTGTGCGACGCAGCTATTGTAACCCCGACCATGCCGGCGCG
>JBDSNK010000323.1:0-6836 GCA_039915385.1 Dokdonella sp. | reverse complement strand
AGCGCCCGCTTCAGCATCGGTACCGAGCTCAGCGCGTGGCCGGCGTCGTACTCGGCAGCCGCGAGACCACCGAGCGTGCGCAATTCCAGGTCGATCGAGCCGCTTTCCCGCGCAGCATCAATCGCTTGGCGAAAGCGCGTCAGACGGTCGTCGAAACGGCCTTGCTCGCCATCGACGATCGCGAGATTCGCGAGCACGATGGCCTCGTTGCGCCGATTGCCGGTGCTGCGCGCCAGCGGCAGGGCCACCTCCAGATGCTGGCGTGCCTGCGCAAGGTGCCCGCGCTTGATCTCGACTGCGCCATAAGTTGAATGCACGCCGGCCAGGGTCAATGGCTGGCTGTCGTCGGCCAGGTGTTGCAAGGCTTCATCCAGATACGCGGCGGCGGCATCGCCATCGCCCTTGAAATATGCGGATGCGCTCAATTGGCGCAATGCCGGCACCAGCAGGTCGTTCTCGCCGCGTTCGCGTGCCGTGGCAGCAACGTGCGTTGCGTTCTCGATGCTCGCGTCCGCTTCATTGGTGGCGCCTTGCGCGATCGCCAGCCGCAGCCGCGGCCACATCAGGCTCGGATCCTGGTCGAGGCAGATCTGGAAATACTTTTTCGCGTTGACCGCATCGCCGTGGATCGAGGCATCCAGACCGCGCGCATAGGCCTCGATGAGAAACGGACTGCGGATGCCCGTGTCATCGCCCACCACGATTGGCGTCGCGATGCCGAGCCAGCGCTGCAGGCGCTCCACCGAATCCACCGCGAGCGGCGTCGGCGCCGTTCCGCGCAGTACGTCGTGGTGCGTTTCGTTGCCATTGACGCGCAAATGCAGGTCCAGTTCGTACAGCGAGCCGACCCGCCTAAGCTCGCCGCTGACGAAATGCGTGGCGCCGAGCGACTTGCCCAACGTTGTGATCGCCGGCGCGTCGAATGTTTCACGCGTTCCTACTTGCGCCTGCACAACCTGCGATCCGATCACCTCGACGCGGCCCCGTTCCTGCAACAGGCTTGCAATCAGGCCCATCAGCCCGTTGCGCGTCCATGCCAGCTCGGCATCGCCGGTCTGGTCGGTGATCGGCAGTATCGCGACGCGCGGCAGCGCCGGGCCATCACCGGCACTCGGCGGCACGTGCGGTACCAACAGGGCTGCCGTGATCGCGAGCGAGGCGGCGAGTGCGGCGAGCCACCATGGCCGCGCCAAACGTCTTGTCGACGCGGTTGCAGCGAGGGCGTGTGTGGCGGGCGATTCAGTGTCGATGCTTACGTCGGCAATCCATTGCAGGCCGCGACCATGCACGGTGCGAATCACCCGCTGCAGTTCGCCATCGTCACCGAGCGCGCGCCGCGCCTTGCTCAGCAGCTGCGACAGGGCGGCATCCGTGACCGGTCGTTGTCCCCACAGTGCATCGTTGATTTCGCGCTTGGACAGCGCGCGGTCGCGATGTTCGATCAGCAGCGCAACGAGGTCGAAGACCTTGGCCTCGACATCGACGATCGCGTCGCCATGACGAATCGCGCGGGTGGCGAGATCGATCGAATGGTCATCGATGCGATAGAGCGGCGCGGAACGCACGATATCTCCATCCGACTTGCGATATTGGCGATTCTAGTCGCCTGACTCGCCGGGCGTACGTTGGTGCGTCGGTTGGGAGCCGACAAAGCTCAATCAAGGAGCGCGTCGACATGTGCCGCCGTCGATTCGCGCAGTGCGGTCAGGCTGTAGCCGCCTTCGAGGCTTGAAACGATGCGGCCGCACGCATGCCGGTTCGCGAGGTCGACCAGGCGCCGGGTGACCCAGCCGTAGTCGTCGGCGTCGAGGTTCAGGTTCGCCAATGGATCAAGGCGGTGCGCGTCGAAGCCAGCCGAGATCATTACCAGTTGTGGCGCGAAGGCTTCGAGCGCGGGCAACACGATGCTCTCGTAGGCGTGACGAAATTCCTTCGAGCCGGCACCTGCTGCAAGGGGTGCGTTGACGATATTGCCGGTGCCGGTTTCGCCGCGCGCGCCGGTGCCCGGATACAAGGGCCACTGATGCGAGGACGCATACAGCACGCGCGCATCGTTCCAGAAAATGTCTTGCGTGCCGTTACCGTGATGCACGTCGAAGTCGACGATCGCGACACGCGCAAGACCGTGTTGTGCGATCGCATGCGCAGCGCCGACCGCGATGCTGTTGAACAGGCAGAAGCCCATCGCGGCGGAAGGCGTTGCGTGGTGACCGGGTGGACGCACGGCGCAAAACGCGCGCGGTCGCGCATTGGAAATCGCCGCATCCACCGCGGCACAGACGGCGCCAGCGGCACGCAGCGCTGCTTCGGCCGACGCGGGCGACATCACGGTGTCGGCATCGAGACGGACCCAGCCCGCTTCAGGCACGTTGGTCAGGATCTCGTCGATCAGCTCGGCGCGATGAACGCGAGCGAGTTGCGCGTGTGTGGCGCGCGGCGCGTCGATGCGATCGAGCAGCGCAAAACGCGGATCGTCGAGCGCGACGAGTACCGCGGCGAGGCGCGCTGGAGACTCGGGATGGCCGGGGCCCGGATCGTGTTCCAGGCAAAGTGCGTGCGTGTACAGCGCGACGCTCATGCTGTGCCTGCGGTTTCAGCCAGCATGCCGAGCGCGGCACGCGCCTGCTCGTCGCTGACTTGTTGCGCTTGCGCTGCTGTTTCCTGCGCAAGCCACTGCGGGAATGGAATTTCCTCCACGCGATGCGCGCCCGTTGGCGAATGGACTTCCTCGATCCTTGCCAGGCGGTCCGCCGGAAATCGCTTTGCGAGTCGCGCGAGAGCAGGCCACAGGCGTGCATGCACGAAGCTGATCTTGCCATCGACCAGGCGGCATACGAGCACATCGCTGCAATCGCGCACGGCTCGGATCGCTGCAAAGATCGCGCGGCTGTGCGGATGCGACCACCAGTTGCCTTTCAGCGTTTCGCCCGCAATCACGTCGGCGAGGGAGGGGATGGCGCCACGTCGCGACGCTTCCAGGACGACGCCGTGCTCGGCGACGAATGCAATGGCCTGCGCCGGCGACAGGGTCGTGGCGGCATGCTGCAGCGATGCGGCGGAAGAAGTCGCCTTCATGCGTACTCAGGTCTTCTTGCGCCGCTCGTGTTGCCACAGCACTTCACCATGCCCGGATGCGCGGGCAAGAACGCGGCACAGCACGAACAGCAAGTCGGACAGCCGGTTGAGATAGCGCGTCGTCTGCGGCCGGACCGTATTGTCCTGGCGCGCGAGGGTAGTCGTTTCACGCTCGGCGCGACGGCAGATCGTGCGCGCCATGTGGCAGTGCGCCGCGGCCATGCCGCCGCCAGGCAGGATGAAATCCTTCAATGGCGGCAGATCGTCGTTGAACGAATCAAGCACCTGTTCCAGACGATCAATATCCACGTCATGCACCATTGCCATGCCCGGAATGCACAACTCACCACCGAGGTCGAACAGCTCGTGCTGGATCTGGGTCAGCACCTCACGCATCTGCGCCGAGATCTCGCAGGCCAGCACGACACCGATCGCGCTGTTCAATTCGTCGACGGTGCCGTACGCGCAAACCCGCGCCGAATCCTTTGCGACGCGCGTGCCATCGCCGAGGCCGGTGGTGCCGTCGTCGCCAGTGCGTGTGTAGATCTTCGAGAGACGATTACCCAAGACGTTCCCTGAGCTCTAAAGCCCTCCGCTTCAAGGGGAGGGTTGGGTGGGGATGGTGTTGGTGGCGATAGGGTCGCGGCTCAGTGCTTGCTCGACTGCGCAGCCTTCGCGCCACCGCCCAGCGCCTTGAGCGCGGCCATCGTCGCAACATGCAATCCCGCAGCGACGCCGACATAGATCAGCGTTGCGCGCACAAACGGCAGATACCAGTCGCCGAGATTTTCGATCCAGCCGCCAAGGCTGCGCACTGGCGCGCTCGGGTTCGCCGTGATCCAGCTCTGGCTCAACCAGTAGAAACTGCCGTTCGAGACTAAATAGCACACGCTGGTCACGACGATCGCGCTGGCGATCAGCAGAGCCAGTTCACGCACGTGCAGTCCGGCGTAGCGCGAACGCAGCCACGAGCCGCCGAACCACAGCGCACCGTAACTGGGCACGAGGAACCAGTACGCAGGTGAAACGCAATAGTGCTCCCAGAAGCCGAGGCCCTGGCTGCTGATGACGACGTAGTCGATCGCGACGGCAAGCACCATCAATGCCGCAAACGCCCAGCGGGCGGAACCGCGCAAATAGAACCCGGCAATGAAGAACACCGCCCACGACGCATCCGGCAACGGGAAGAAATGGTCGGTCAGCAGGTGCGAGCGCGTCGCCACCATCACCAGCGCAAGGATGGCGAAAATGCCGATGCGCCAGGACGTTGACAGGCTGGATTGGGGTGCGGTCATGATCGGGTTCCGGTCGAACGGATATCCAGTTTAGCGCATGCGGCGTGCAGCGCGTGCCGCGGGCGTATGGCCGGCAGGTATCATGGTGGCATGCAAGATGACTTCGACGTCCTCATCATCGGTGGCGGCCTGGTTGGCGCGAGCCTCGCGATCGCACTGGATGGCAGCGGCCTGCGCGTCGCGCTGGCCGACGCTGCACCGCCACGCGTCGAGCTGCAGCCGAGCTACGACGAGCGCAACCTCGCGCTCGCCCGCGCGAGCTTGAACGCGCTCGAGGCGCTAGGCGTGCTCGATGCAGCGTCAGCGGCGACATCGATCCGGCGCATCCACATCAGCCGCCGCGGCGACTTCGGCGCGGTCCGGCTGGATGCCGCCGAACTCGGCCTGCCGGCGTTTGGCGCCGTGCTGCCGGCGCGCGAGCTCGGCAACGCGCTGCTGCATCGACTCGATCGTTGTCGCGACCTTGTGCGCATTTCACCATCGCGCGCGGTGGCGATCGATGCCGGGCTCGACCGGGTCGACGTCCAATTGCGCAGCGGCGACGCGCCCCGACACGTGCGCACGCGCTTGCTGATTGGCGCAGATGGCACCGAATCCTTCGTGCGCGGCGCGTTCGGCATTGATGCGGACCGCCGCGACTATGAGCAATCCGCATTCGTGACGACGGTGACGACGGAGAAGGCGCTCGATGGCACTGCATACGAGCGGTTCACCGATTCCGGCCCGGTTGCACTGTTGCCGCTGGGCGAGCGACGTGCCGGGCTCGTGCTCAGCGTGCCTTCAGCGATGGCAGCCGATGTCGCCGCGTTCGACGATGACGCCTTTGTGGCGTTCGTGCACGAACGGTTCGGCTATCGCGCCGGTCGTCTCACGCATCCGGGCAAGCGCAAACCGTATCCGCTCGCGCGCGTGCTCGCCGCGCGCACGACGGCGCCGCGCATCGTGCTGGTCGGCAACGCCGCACAAACCGTGCACCCGATCGGTGCGCAAGGATTCAATCTCGGTTTGCGCGATGCACTGACCCTCGCCGAATTGCTGCGCGAGGCGCAGGCATCGAACGCAGACCCGGGAGATGCCGCCTTGCTCGCGCGCCACGTCGAGCGGCGCAAGGTGGATCGCGATGCGACCACGTCGTTCAGTGACGACCTCGTGCGCTCGATGGGCAATGACGCGTTGCCGATGCGCATGCTGCGTTCGCTCGGCTTCCACGCACTCGACCGCATCGCGCCGCTCAAGCGTCGTTTCGCGCTGCGCGGCATGGGCTACCGTGGCGATGTGCCCACCTTGAGTCTGCTGCGATGAATCGTCGCGGCGAGTTCGATGCGATCGTTGTAGGTGCTGGCGCGGTGGGTGGCGCCATTGCACTTGCACTTGCGCGTGACGGCTTCGATGTTGCGCTCATCGAAGCACACGAACCCAAACCCTGGCGTGCCGAAGACGATGTCGACTTGCGCGTGGTCGCGCTCGCGCCTGATGCGCGCAACCTGCTCGACAACCTTGGCGTTTGGCCGTCCATTCTTGCCGCGCGCGCCGGCCCCTACCGTCGCATGCACGTCTGGGATGCACTCGCGCCTGGCGCGCTCACTTTCGATGCGGCCGATCGCGGCGAAGCGGCGCTCGGCTGGATTGTCGAGAACAAGCTGATCCAGCACGCGCTGTGGCAGGCTCTTCTCCCTCTCCCCGCCGGGGAGAGGGCCGGGGTGAGGGGAGGTCAAGCTTCGACGATCAGCCCCAACGCGGTGCGCATGTTTTGCCCCGCCGAAATCGGCGAAATCGAAAATGGCACCGACGCTGTCGTCGCGACCCTCGCCGATGGCACGCGCCTGCGTGCGAAGTTGCTGATCGCGGCCGAAGGTGCCCAGTCCCCCGTGCGCATGAAGCTCGGCATCGCCTTTGAAGGCCGCGACTACGGCCAGCGCGCAGTCGTCGCGCATGTCGCGACCGAACGCCCGCATGAGAACACTGCATGGCAGCGCTTCCAGCCCGGCGGCCCGCTCGCTTTCCTGCCACTGGCCGATGGGCGCTGCTCGGTCGTCTGGTCGCTGCCGGACGCGGAAGCGGCGCGCATCCTCGCGCTCGACGACGACGCGTTCCGCAGCGAACTAGGCTGTGCTTTCGACTTCCGCCTCGGAGCGATTACCGCGACCACCGCACGCGCCGCGTTTCCGTTGCGGATGAGGCTCGCGGAAAATTTTGTGTCAGGTCGATGCGTACTCGCCGGCGACGCAGCGCACCTCGTGCATCCGCTGGCGGGGCAGGGGATGAATCTTGGCTTCCGTGATGTCGCATGTCTGCACTACGCGTTGCGCCTCGCGCGCGCGAGCAATGGGGATATCGGCGCAGGACATGTCTTGCGGCGTTACGAACGTGAGCGGCGCAGCGAAAATGCGCTGGCGGCAACGGGACTGGATATGCTGGGGCGTGTGTTTGGCGCGAATAACGCACCAGTGGCGACGCTGCGCGGAG
>JBDSNK010000321.1:0-16311 GCA_039915385.1 Dokdonella sp. | reverse complement strand
AGCGTTCGTCGCGACGGCGCATCTGGTTGTCGGCAATCAGTGCATCGATGCCGCGCTTGGCGAGCTCCGCAAGATTGGCCTCCGAGTGATAGCCGGCGTCTGCGGTGATCAACGTGGTGTCGTTGCGCTGTCCGGCGCAGGCATCGAGCACCGGCAGCAGCAGTTCCTGCTCCGCGCCGGTACCGTGCGCCGACGCTTCGACAATGACCTGATGCATGGCATCAACCACGGCGACGCCGCAGTAGCCCTGGATCACGCCCTTGTCCGTAGCGAGCTTGGCCGACTCGTTGTCGGTGCGGTTGGACTTGCGGATCGATCCTCGCGTGCCGGGACGATCGGTCGGGTTCTCGGCCAGCCACGTGCGGATCTTCGCCGCTTCCTTCGTCAGGCGCTCGACACGTGCCGTCGCCTTTGCATCGCTGACGAGCTCGGCGCTGCCGGCATCGTTGGCCTGATGCTGATCGAGCATCGTCTTCGCGGCACGCTCCATCTTCTGCGCCTGCGCGAGAAACTCCGTGCGCGTACCCGAACGGTGCTTGGACGCGTTCGAGGGGAGTTTGACGCCGTCGATGGCGAACATCGTGCGACCAATCAGACCTTCAGTGCCAAGCAGTGTCAGGACCTGACCGAATACCGACGCGATGGCATCGTGCGAGCGGCATACGAAGTCCGCGATGGTGGTGAAGGCGGCTTCGCATCGCCGGTCAACGCGATAAACAGCACGTTGTCGCGGCACGCACGTTCGATCGCGCGCGAACTGATCATGCCCTGTGAATATGCCAGCAACACCGCCTTGAGTAACATCGTCGGCGCGTGCGCCGACGCGCCGACCGCATCGTTGCGGTAGTGCGCATCGAACGCCGACAGGTCGAGCACGTCGACCACGTGATGCACCGCATGCGCGAACGAGCCCGGTATCAGCTGCGCTTCCAAGTCCACCGGCAGCAGCCGTGGACTCATGTCCACCACCTTGTACCGCGCCATCGCCGACTCCCTTGATCGCCTCGCTATATGCGAGCAAGATCGGGGCCAGTTTTTCTACAGCTTCGTTAGAGCCTATGAAGCGATCACTTCAAGTATCCATCCTCGTCTCGTACTTGGTGGCTTTCTGGTCGGTTTCGGCTTACGTCGAACCACCGCTGGCGCTTTACTTGAGTTCACTGGCAAGCTTCGTGTTCGCGCTTGTATTCAACTACCTCAATGCTGGGCCGCGGTGGGTGCCTTTGCTGGCAGTCGGGTTAGTCACGTTTATTCTTCCAATTGTTGGCATACTATTCATTGGCGTGCCGGTTTATCACTCGTTCGTGGATACATTAAAAGTCGCCTACCAGGCATCCGCAAGTGACGGTCAGCTTCATGGTTTTGAGTGGCTATTGCCTTCGTTCGCCGCAACAGTCGGCATCATCTTCGTTGCAAAAGCAGGCTCTAACTATGGCTTCAACGCGACGGCCCGTAAACGGGCCGCGCGTTAAGCCGGCCGTTAGGCATTTTCCAAACGTGAATACGCTCTCGCTTCAGCCTTCTGAGCCGCTCTCGCAGGTCGTCTTCGTGCACGACTACGTGCAGCTCGTGTTTCAAGACGAGCGCTTCCAATCAAAGGGGACGGAGGTAGTTAAAGGGGGGAGGGTTGAGTGCGCGTTGAGCCGACCAGCAACCTGCAAGCCACGCAGCAGGTCGCGAGGCGCATCGCCTGAGGACGGCCGCGTTTAACTACCTCCGTCCCCTTAGATTCGGGCACTCGGCTTCGTCGGGTACTTCGCGCAGGATGAGATCCTGATTCCAGGTGGCGCGCGTTGGCTCGGTGAAGTTTCAGGGCAGGGTAGCTAACTATTCGAAATCGGCCAGGTGTAATTAAATCTCCGCAGTGACGTCTGACGGTGCGTGGGAATTACACCTGGCCCCGATACTTCGTGGCGGGGAAAGCTTTCCAGATATCAATCAGGTCAGTGTACACCGCCGCCTTTGCCAACTTAGGTTCAGGTATGTCTGCGATTCCTTTGCAAATTGGTTCCATTGCGCACGGTCAAATTGGTCAGGGCTTCGCTGAGTTGAATCTGGTGCGTGAACCTCGATCAGACGCGCAGCGGATTTCCACTCCGCCTTACGCAAGGAGCTGACGGTGTCTGGCGAATCTCGGAGCTCTAGAGTATGAGATGGATCGCACTTTGTCTGAGCGGCGGCGTGGCTATAGCTGTTCTTTGCGGATTGAAATGGATATCCATCAGCCATTCACATCGAGACCGACTTCGCACGATTTCTTCAGAGAAGCGCGGGAGAATCGTAGACGACCGCACCAGCGCGGGCCTAGCCGATGTTCTTGTTATTGCAAATTTGAATTCTAGTCATCTTGGCTGGAATCCATCGTCCACATGCGAGACGCAATTTGTATTAAAAACCGACAGCGACGGCTACTACGTCGTTCCCGACATATCGGAAAGTATTTACTCAAGAGAAACGACTCTCCGTACCTATAGGGAGGAACTTCATTTCAGCTGGCATATCTATGTGTACAAAGCTGGATACATTCGCACTCCTGATGCAATTGTTGCGCCGACACCCGGCGATATAGTGCCCGTTGGGCATGAGGCGGTCTATCCATCTTGGCGCACAAATTTGGTCGATGAAAGTCAGAATGGGAGCGCCTTATTGCCGGAATTAAGGATGCGCCCTCCAGATGCGGAGCCGATCACGGCATTCAAATACTATGCGTCGCTAGCAGGTCAACCGATGTGCCGAAATGTGGAGCCGATCGAGCTGCGGGACATGTGGCAGCAGACAAAGGCCGACGCCGTGAAGTTGATATGCAAAATGGCTGGGTCAGACGAAATCCACGGTACGGCGTTACGTGACTATTTAAGAGTCACCGGGCAGTTGACGCTGCCCGTCGATAGAGAGCAAGGAGATCCGGGTACTCCTGAGCTTGTTTATACGGCGGGTTACCAATGCCACAAATCAAATTATGGAAAGCAACAATGATTAGACGTGCGGTGATCTCACTAATATTTATTTCAGCAATCGGAGCGACGGTATGCAGCGCCTATGATGCTGAGACACATGGGCTAATCACGTACCGTGCATACTACAAATCGGCTCTTTGGCGCTTAGGACAAGGGTCGATTGTTCAGTCTCTAGGCTTGGATGCAAATCGGGGCCAGGTGTAATTAAACGTCCGCAGTTACGTCTGACGGTGCGTGGGAATTACACCTGGCCCCGATACTTGGACCCAATACTTCCAGGCCCCAATGCTTCGTTTCGGGTAAGCCAGATAAATCAGCGGAGGGATAAGTGATCGAACTCCCCATAAGAGATCCTTGCGACCTTTGTGTGGCAGGTCGCGACGAAAGATGGAAGATCATAGACGAAAGCGAACAGACGTTAACCGTGATCAATCCATGTCAATTTGAAGTGGGTCAGTCCTGCGTAATCACGCGTCGGCATGTCGCGACGCTGCTTGATCTTTCTGACCAAGAGTGCGGGGCTATAATGGTCTCGGCAAAGCGAGTCGCAGAGGCGCTCGTCAAGACGTATCGGCCTCTCGGAATACTTACGTTCCAGAACAACGGGGTCTTTAGCGGACAGGAAACACCGCACTTTCATTTCCATGTTGTGCCTCGACAGAAGGGCAGTGATTGGGGCATAGGCCCGCCTCAACTCGCAACATTCGATGGCGCCGGCCGCAAGAGGGACACGTCACACGATCCAAGTGGGGATGCGCAGCGTCGAGAGCGAATTCACGTTTCCGCCAAGCAACTTACTGAAACCGCGAACCTGATCCGTTTGAATCTGCCGGAATAGTGTTCGGAGAATCGAGGCCGGGTTCATTTGTGCAACCGGAATGCGGCAGGTTGAGGCCTCGGTGGAAAGTCAGGATCAGACGAATTATGGGACGCGGAATTGTTTCTTTGAAACGCATAGCGCCTCTGTCTCCTTTGGCGGTCCCCGTTCGCGCCAACCTCCTTGATCGCCGCGCTTGTTGCGAGGAAGATCGGCCTCCGTTGTTCTGCAGCGCCGTCAGGCATCGAAAACCAACTCCACGAATGTCCGTCGCATTGAACGCCACGCTTCGAGCTTGCCTTACCTACTTCGGCATCGTCTTTGGCGCCGGGTTCGTCCTTGGCGCAGTACGGGTGCCGTTCCTTGTTCCTCGGCTCGGTGAGCGCATCGCCGAACTCATGGAAATGCCGGTCATGTTCGCCGTCATTTTCTTCGCAGCGAAGTTCACTCTTCGACGCTTTGGCACGCGACTCAAGAGAAATATGTGGCTGGCAGTTGGAGGGCTTGCGCTGCTTCTTCTTCTGGCAGCGGAACTGCTCCTCACCGTAGCTCTACAGGGTCAGTCACTTACGGACTACATCGCCAGCCGGGATCGTGTTTCCGGTTCGGTCTACCTTGGCATGCTGGCACTATTCGCGGCCATGCCGTGGGTTCAGCAACGAATGTCCGATCGATCCAGTGCATCCGGCAGCGATGCATAGCTTTTCAGGGCCGAATAGGGGTAGGTTTATTTTCCCGAGCGGTACGGTTGCTTTTCGCGTCATTGCGAACGAAATTGTCCGCAGGGAATCCACATGCTCACGTTCGCGCCGGCAACGATCAGAGAATCAGGCTCCATGTCCCTCACCCAGCCACGAGCCGTGTCGATTCCGCAGGACTCTGCGATCGCACGATTTTTCGATTCAATGAATCTGTCCGACGCCTACGCGATCGACCTGCCTGCGGGTACGGCACGAAATCCGGAAGTCCTCGCCAGGTTCGTGATCCTGCACCAGCCGCGATGGGTTCGGGCTCTCATGCGAATCCGCGACGCGCTGGTGGCAGGGGTCGGCCTCAAGACGGCGCGACTGCTGGTCTCATCGGGAGTGGACGCATCGAGGATTGGCATTTTCAAGGTATACGACTCGAACGCACTCGAAGTCGTCATGGGCGAGGACGACAAGCATCTCGACTTCAGGGTGTCGGTGCTTTGCCGGCCGCGAGAGCACGCTTCCGCGGACGGCGGCGGTCCCTGCCTCGTACTATCGACAGTTGTCCACTGTCACAACCGACTCGGTCGAATGTATATCGCCTTTGTTGCGCCGTTTCACCGACTCGTCGTGCAGGCATTCCTTCGTCGCGCCGCGAAGACAGGTTGGCCAATCGAAGCCGAGTCGCAGTGGGTGGGTGACGTTTGCTTTCCCGATCATGGATCACGGCATTCCCTGTTTCGTGATCCGTGATTTGCCGTCGACACATGGACGTTCGCGCGCTGGGCTCGAACATTTGCCGTTCGAACGTGATGTATCAGGTCCGGAGCTCGATCTTTCAGATTCCGGGGGTGGAAGATCGAGCATCGGGCTCGAACGATTGCGTTCGATGCTTGATCGACCAAGGTCGAAGAGTGGCGTACCGGGTGCGATGCCTGGGCATTTGGGTGCAAAGCGCAAACGGTCAGGCCGCGAGCTTGACGTTCCAGTCCTGATACGCAAAAGGTCGTGGGATTTCTGTCGCCAGCAAGAGTCGCGTGATTGCGTTTGGCGATCGAACACCGTTCGAAGGAGTTTTCGCGGCAAGCGGTTTGAAAGAGGGACTCGACGGACAACAAAAAGGCCGCAAGGCTGCGGCTTCATCGTCCCCGAATTGGGTTCAGGTCGAATTTAGGGCGAGGTGTGGCGGCGGCGCGTGACATGGGCCGGTTTCTTTCGTTGAGCGAGACTGCAGACGATGCATGCCGCTATTCTGCCTCCGCATTTCCTGAGTGGGTTCGCGACCAATGACTCCTCCTGCCGAATCGCGCGACGCCGGCCCCGACGCCAGCGAGAGCACCGAAGTCCTCAGCCTGCGAATGCGAGTCGCCGCCGCGATCTGTGCGATCGGCTTGCTGGCTGTTGCAGTCGGCTTGCCGGTGTTGACCTGGCTCCGCAGTGGGGAAGGGACCGGGTGGGGCGTTTGCGTCGCCGTTGCGATGGCCTCCATGGTCGCTGCTCGGTGCGGCCTCAATTTGTTCCGGGTCGCGAGAAGCGGGATTGGGCCTCGGTGGATCGAACGTGATTCGCTTTGACCGTTTGTCGCAGCACGGGAGATTCGGGGCCAGGTTCATTTGTTCAGCCCGTCGACTCATCAGTGACCGGTGAGGCAACGGCAAACGGTGAATTGCGTTCAGATACTGACGGAAAGCGCCAAAAGAGATACGTACTTCTCTGTGCACGCGCCGATCTGCGCGGGGCGCATGGGTGCGTTGCCCGATCCGGACGATCGCGGCCGACTGGTTCCGCGCAGAACTTGCCCGTAGTATTTCCGCACGAGTGTGGCTGTTGATGAAGATCGAGCCATCTCGCTGGAACCGCACACTAGAGCACACATGCGAAAACTGATCCTGATGGTGGCGCTCACGTCCCTCCCGGCCGCGGGCGGCGAGGTGTACAAGTGCAAGGGCCTCAAGGGCGAAATCACCTTCACGAACATCAAGTGCCCGGCGCATACGGATTCGGAGCACTACTCGACGTACGAGCCGGAACCGGATCCGCCGCCGCCTGCCACGATTGCTCCGGCGGAAGTGACTCCGACCGTTGCCCCCGTCAATTCTTCTCCCCCCGTTGAACCGCCGGCTCCGGCGGTTGTTCCGCCAGCCGTTCCGATTTCCGTTTCGCCTCCCGCACAGCCACCCACATCGCCCGTGGCGCAACGGCCGGACCCACCCGAACCATCGGTCGCCGGGAGTGAGCCGAACGCTGGGACCGGGTTCAAATGCACGGATGGTGAGAACGTATGGCTGCAAACCACGCCGTGTCCTCTTGTTACGTCGCGCGCCGGGTCCAGACCCAGCGAACCTTCCACTGCGACAGCAGCGCCGGTCGCTACAGCGACTGCGGTGATGCCAAGCGCAGAAAAAGCGCAGGGTGTGACCTCGCAAGGTGCGCTGTGCGATCAACTCATCGCGCAGACGGCCAGTTCCGAGCGCAGCAAGGACGGCGCCGGTAGCGACGAGTTGAACAAGTTGCTCGCGGCCAACGGGTGCAAGCGTTGAATTCAGTTTGCCAGGCGCGCGATGAAGGGACGGCGCAGTCATTCGTTTGCCACGGAGGATTGCTCCATCGCTTTTGTTTCGCCCGCGCAAGTGGACAGATGCGGCAGGGCACAAGCCGCGCACTCGTCGCCTGTGTGAACAACACGTGTAGATGATGCATGCTGGCGAACTGTCCGCGCACGCAGGGTGATCGATGAGTCCGCTCCGCATCCGATGCATGATTCCCGCGTTCGCTGGTCTGGTGGCGTCCACTCTGCTGCTCTCGCAGGCCGCTCAAGCGGTCACGTTTGTCGTCAACACTCCATTGGACGGTGCTGACGCGGTTGTCGGCGATGGAGCCTGCGCCGATCTGACCAACGCGTGCACGCTGCGCGCGGCCATTGCGGAAGCGAATGCGTTGCCGGGCGCGGACGTGATCGAACTGCCCGTCGGCACATTTGCGCTTACCCTTGCCGGCGTCGATGAAGACGCGGGCGCGACCGGCGACCTAGACATCGCTGGCGATGTCGTCATTCATGGCGCGGGCTCGGCGCTGACCTTCATCGATGTCGGCGCGATCGATCGGCTGTTTGATGTGCGCGCAGGCAACGTCAGCTTCCAGGGCATGACATTGCGCAACGGTCGCATCACGAATGGTGGGCAGACGAGTGCGGGAGCCGCGTTGCGGATTGCCGACGACCTGAATGTGATCCTCGATGACATGGTCATTCGCGACAACGTCATGTCCTCTTCCAGTGGCGGTGTCGCGATCGATTCGGGGGGTTGCATCGACGGGCAGCACGTGCGCGTGCTCGACAATGGCAGTGCTCTGGGCAGCGACTTCTCGTTGGCGACGGTGTATCTGCATGGTGCGAACGCGTGCCTGCGTCTCGACGACAGCGAGATCAGCGGCAATCGAGCGAACCAGGCCGGCGCGATCCTGTCCGACTTCGGTGCGATCACCTTGCGGCGCAGTCTGGTCAGCGCAAACCATGGTGCTGTCGGCGCGCTCGTGCTGAACTTCAATGCGCCCACGTTGCTTGAAAATGTGACGATCAGCGGAAATCGCGGGGGTCTTGCAGGCGCGATCCTCAACGATGGCGGTTCTCATCTGTCATTGATTCATTGCACGGTGACCGGCAACCGTTCGGACGACGGATCCACATCGATCGTTGGTGGCATCATTGATGTGCACGGAGGCTTCGGACTCGTCTCTCTCAGCAATACCATCGTATCCGGCAACGGCCCCGGTTCGACCGCCGACGATTGCTCGGCGGCCGTCTCCGTCGGCGGCGGCAACATCATCGGCGACAGCGCGCACTGTCATTTTGATGCACAGCCATCCGACCAGTTCGACGTGAATCCCGACTTGGCACCGTTGGCCGACGACGGCGGCTTCACGTGCACACAACTGGCGGGGGCAGCAGCGATAGATCACGCGCAGTCGCCGGCCTGCACATCCACGGATCAACGTGGTCAGGCGCGACCCGTGGATGGAGATGGAGACGGCGTTGTCGCCTGCGACATCGGCGCCGTCGAAATGCAGGGCGATATCATTTTCTCAAATGGGTTCGACGGCCCGTAGATGAGGCATGTACGGCGAATCGGCGTGCATTGGTTTTCCCATTGTCGGCGACGATTGCAGCATCATGCGTCCAAGCCCCGGGCGCAATCGCATCATGGTGCGTTGGATGCCTACCACCTTGCGTCGCTCCATCGCCGACTCCGTTGATCGCCTCGCTTCGAAGATCCTGGGACATCCATACCCAAGCGCAACCTTCCGTGAGCACGCCTGAACATCGCACATGGAACTCTAACCAGCCCGCAAGCGACTTTCCGTCCACTCCTCGATGGTCGAGTCGATTGCCATCATGGAGTATCTGATGGCCCGCTACGGACGGACGCCACTCGCGCCAGACCCCCACGATCCGGCCTTTCCTGCGTATCAGCAGTTCCTTCAACTTCGACGTAAACCAATCAGCCTTTCGCTGCATCCAAAGCCGCGTGTCCAAGATGGGTGACCGCTTCATCAATGCAGTTTGTCTACCCGACTGGACTTGCGCTGCCACTGAACGTGGCGCCTTCCCTCATCACAATCGATTGCGGAACCATCCGATCGCGGGAGTGAACATGCGTCAACGATGTCTTGGCTTGGTGATCTGCGCAACACTTTCTTCCCTTGTTGCACGTGCCGAAGAAGCCGTGGTGCACACGACGGCGTTCGTGCACGTCAATGTGGTACCGATGGATCGCGAGCGCGTACTCGCCGATCAGACCGTCATCGTCGAGGGCGACAAGATCACCGCTGTCGGTAGCGATCTTCCGGTGCCCGCGCATGCTCACGTTATCGACGGCAACAAGACCGCTTATCTGTTGCCTGGCTTGGTCGACATGCACATGCATTCGGAAACGCGCAACGACCTCGCCGTCTATCTCGCCAACGGCGTGACGACGGTATTGCAGATGGGCGGCGCGCGCGCGGGTTTCGTCGACAGCATCGTGCCTGCAGTGAATCGCGGCGCGATTCCGGGACCGCATGTCTACGCCAGCTTCCTGGTCGATGGAAACACCGACTACAACGGTTTCGTGATCAAAACGCCCGCGCAAGCGCAGGCGATCGTGGGTCTCGCAAAAACCAATCGCTATGACTTCATCAAGGTGTATGTCGGTCTCGCGCCCGACGTATTTTCCGCGCTTGCCGATGAAGGACGTCGCCTGCACATGCCCCTGGTCGGGCACGGCGTCACCGCCGTCCGGCTGGAGCGGCAGCTGGCGCAAGGGCAGGTGCTCATCGCGCATGCCGAAGAATTCTTTTACACGTTCTTCACGCCGGCCGGCATGGAGGAGGGCGACACGCCGCCGGATCCAGATCGCATTCCTGCGGCTGTCGCGCTCGCGAAGACGTACAACGCCACCGTGACAGCCGATATTGCGACGTATGCCGCCATCGCAAATCAGGTCGGGCATGCAGACGTCGTCGCTGCATTTCTCGCGCGACCGGAATCCGCGATGCTGTCGCCCAGTGATCGCCTCGCGTGGCAGACCAGCGGCTACGTCAACAAGACAGCGAAACTGGAACGGAAGCTTGCGTTCCTGCGGCATCTCGTCAAGGCGATGGCAGACGCCGGCGTCGAACTCGTGACGGGCACCGATGCGCCCGCCGTGCCGGGCATGTTGCCCGGCGTTTCCCTGCACGATGACCTGGATGAACTGGAAGCGTCAGGACTGACCCGCTATCAGGTGCTCGCTGCCGCAACGCGCGCGCCCGGTGCATTCATTGCGCGGACCAAAGGAGGCGAACCATTCGGCGTAGTCGCGTCGGGTTATCGCGCTGATCTGATTCTCTCGACGGCCAATCCGCTCGCAACGCTTGCAACGCTTCGCAAACCCGAAGGGGTGATGGTCCGGGGCGAGTGGCGTGATTCCATTGCGCTAAATGCGCTCAACGATCAAGTTCGCGAAAGCTATCGGCGGGCTGCGAAGCTTTGATTGTTGGCTAGGGCAACGCGGCTCCGCGGCGGGCGCGATGCGTGGCTGCTTCAATTGCGGTGACTGCCGGCCGTCAATTTCAAGCGACGCAGTTCCTGCGCTGAGGGCGCACCAAGCGAACGAGCGTTGTTGGTGTAGTCAATCTGCTTCGTTCGGTGGACTCACATGCATGGGTCTACTGCCGAGCTTTGCTCCAGTTACCGAATCGACGCCGATGGGATGGATCTCCTTGCCCGTCTCATCATCGATATAGCGAGCGAGATTCTCCCCGCAGTTCCGTTGAGCCCAGGCACCGATCATCACGAGGACCGGTAGAAAGTCGCGTCCTGCGTCCGTCAACACGTATTCCTCGCGCGGCGGTCGCTCGGAGTAGACGCGCTTCTCCAGCAATCCTGCGTCCGTCAACGCGCCGAGCCGCTTGGCGAGCATCGTCGGCGCAATGCCGAGGTTCTTGCGCAGCTGGTCGAAGCGCGTAAGTCCCCCATGAGCGTCGCGAAGGATCAGCATGCTCCAGGCATCGCCGACGGAGAGCAGGCCGCGAGCAAGGGGACATCCGAACGTGAGACTGTTCTTATGCATCATATCGTTTTGATAGTGACATAGTACTGATTTGATAGTATCCTTCTAGTCATGGGCGATCCAGCCCTCGAAGGAAGGTTGTCAAATGAACAAGACGAACAAAGGCATTGCCCTCGTGACGGGTGCATCATCGGGCATCGGGCTGGTGACTGCACAGTCGTTGGCGAGCGCTGGCTACAGGGTTTTTGGCACCAGTCGCAAGCCGGTCTCCGACTTCAATGGCGTCACCATGCTTGTCTGCGACGTTACGGACGAGGCGTCGGTGAAAAAAGTCGTCGAAGAGATCGTCAGACAGGCGGGGCGCATTGATCTCGTCGTCAACAATGCAGGGATCGGCCTGCTCGGCGGCGCCGAAGAATCCTCGATCATCCAGGCGCAGCGTCTGTTCGACGTGAACGTTTTCGGCGTCGCGCGCGTCGTCAATGCGGTACTGCCGTTCATGCGCGCTCAGAAGAGCGGCCGAATCATCAACATGAGCTCCATCCTGGGCCTGATTCCGTCGCCGTTCAACGCGTTCTATGCGTCGACCAAGCATGCGATCGAGGGCTACTCGGAATCGCTCGATCATGAAGTGCGCCAATTCGGCATCCGGGTGGTCCTGGTGGAACCCGGTGTGACTCGAACATCCTTCGAGGAGAATTTGACGCGGGCTGACCAGCCCATGGCGACCTATGCGCAAGATCGCGCTCGCAGCGAGGATCTCATGCGCAAGTGGGTAGAAGCCGGCGACGCGCCGCAGGTCGTCGCCGATGCCGTCGTGAAGGCCGCAACAGCCGCCATACCGAGGTTGCGCTATTCGGCGGGCAAGCAGTCGAGCCAGGTGCGCGCCTTGCGTCGCTATCTGCCTGAAGGCGTGGTCGACAAGATCCTGCGCAAGTTCAACGGTTTTCCTGCTTGACGCTGTAACGAGATCCAGCCACGCACCCATGCGGATTGCCGGTGTGAAAACAGCGCCGCAAAGCCACGCGTTCTTGGGAAGCAAAGGCGGTTGAGGTCTTCTATCGCACAGCGGATGCTGCTCATCGCTGACATGTCGAGAAACCGTCGGAGCCATCCTTTGATTGGATGCGTCAGAATCGGGGTCAGGTTCATTTGTCCGCGAACCGGTCGGCTCTATACGTTTCAAAACAAGTAATTCTTGCTTCCACTTTGATGCTGCCTTCATGCTTCTTCGTCACCTGCGCAACCGCTCACGTGTCGGCGCCGGCGTTGGTCATCCGGGCAATCATGGCTGCACTTCAAAGCCCCAAGCAAAAATCTCATCTGTTGCCGCGAATTCCAGTCGGCCAAGCAGTCCGCTTTTTCCGCTGGGAAGGCTGCTTCCCCACGCCGGAACTGCGGAAGTCGGCGTCGGATTCGGCTTGGCGGCGCCGCTCGCAACGAGCGCATCCGTGCAGGAGCCACCGACGGCGGTACACGCCAGATGGGTGCCTGCAACGATCAATGAGCTGCTTGAAAAGCGCACGCCGAACCATTGCGTGTTGTCGCCGCCAGCTCCGGTCGCGGTGTCCCATGCACCTGTGAGCAACGAGCTGTAGCGGACGCTCGCGAGGTCTGGCGTGTACACACGCGCAAAGAAATTCCACGTGCCGACAAGGCTTGAAGTAGGCCCTGCTGGTGAGGGCATTTCCTGATGTGCCCCATGCGTCGTCAAGCTCCGCCGACCTTGGCAGATCACAGCCACAGAACCGTCGGTGCCGATATCCATGTCATTGCAATTGCGCGTGGTGTTCAGATTGGGCCAGCCGGTATTCGGGTTTGGCCATCCGTTCAACAAAGGGTCGACAAACGTGGATCCGTAGTTGTTCGGACCTTCATTGAACTCCGCAATGTAGGTAGCTGCGTGCAGTTCATTGCTCGCGAGAGCGAACTTGCCCAACCATGACACGTGGATGTTTCCGTTGTTTCCCGTGAACTGCTGCTGGAATCCTACGCGCCCAGGGCGTGCGGCAATCGCCTGTCCCTGCCAGAGGTTGTTCGTGTTGTTGCCATGCGCACGCGCCAGAACGACGATTTCATCTTTGGCGTAGTCGATGGCCATGCCATCCACGTACTGATCGGGCGTCGAGCGAGCGCTCGTTTCTTGATAAAGGCGATTCCACCAGAGCAGGGCGCCGTCGCGACTCATGGCGACGATCGCGGGCTCAAAGTCGGGACCGTCCGTCGACGTGGTCTGCGTGCTGTATCCAACGTAGAGGCGCCCATTGCGCCGATCGATGGCGACGCCACCCAGGCGTTGTGTGGGTCGTGCGACGCTATAGCCCGTGTAACCGGGGCCGCCGCTGCAGGCCGATCCGCTCGACAAGCCGCAGGGCCCGCTGAAGTAGTAGTCGTCGGGATACCTGCCTTTGCGATCGCCATGTCCATTGCCATCGTCTTGCCGCACGTCGAAGTCCGCTTGCGTGCTCGATCTCAGCGAGCCCTTCCTTCCGGCCTTCAAGACAAGACCGCTGTAACTCAGCGCGCTCGTGCCGCTGTAACTGCTGGCGGGTGTTCCATCCCACTCGGTGTCCTGGTTGGAGATGGCATTGTGAGACCAGTGCGCCGACCAATGGTTGACCACCATCGGTTGCCCGCCAGCCGACAACCGCTCGACAATGGCCCAGTTATAGTCGTATTCCAATCCGCTGCCGAACACGACTTCGCCGTTTCCGTCGACGTCCCACGGTTGCAAGAGTTGGTACGCTGATCCGGCGGCGCTGGCGACGTTGTAACTCCAGGCAAGCTGGGTCGGGGGTGCATGCACCCAATTGTCGTCCAGCTTGGCAATGTAGTAACCGGGCGAGCTGCCATCACATGAGCCGCTCAGGTAGATGGTCCCAGTCGACTGCCCCGGCACTTCCGTCGACCGAATCCGATACACGTCGCGGACACTTCCTGCCGGAAAGGCAACCACGTCCAATGGCGTGGAGAGGTCGTGATTCAGATGGAGGATGAATCCGACGTTTCCTGGAGACGTCGATGCAATGGAGCCTGCATTCAAGGTGGTGCGTGGAACGTTCGAAGGAATCCACGCGAGCGACTGTGCCTGGCCGGCTATCAGGAAAGTACCATCCGAGAGTTCATGCACGTCATTGACGCGTTCGGCGCCAGCGTCGCCAATGTAGAAGAAGCGATCGCCCGCATTCGCGACCAAGCTTGCCGTACCCAGGAACACCGATAGCAGCCAAATTTTCATAGATACGTTGAGACCGAGCATGGGAGGATCGACCGCAGTGAATCTACACGCGATCGCGCTTCGAGAACACTTCGCACGCCGCACGTTGGAAGTCGCAGAGTGCGACAAGAAAGCGACAGAGGCGCGGAGGAAGAACTTGTTTGAAACGCCGAATTCATTCGTCGCCTTTGGCGCAAAGACATGCTGCCGAAAAAACCCGTCAGTATTCCGACAGTCATGGAAGCAGCCCGCGTATAGGCTCCGTCGGTCTCCATAGACGCGTCGGAGTGTCGTTATGTCCTGTGACTCAGCAAGACGAAGGGTAACTCGATGGGTGCTGAAGATATGCAGATTCGTATCGACCATGCCGACGCCCGCATCCTGGACAGCCTCGTACTATCTCGTGCCAACAAAAATTGACCGTGTGTTCTGCCCCGGGTCGTATCCCGCCAATGAGGGTATTTGCAGAAAGGCGGATGATCAGAAAAAGGGGCTGACATGTTCGCGTAAGGATCCAGGCGATACGGAAACGAGCGTTGCCGATTCGTTCGATGCCCTGGACGCCCCATGGCGGTCGCGGTGCTGCACGGTGGCGCGGGAAGAATTGGAATAGACAGCGTTCGCACTGATCGAGACGCGATCAACGTGGAGTACGGATGGCCAGACCGGGATCACGTCGAGCAGCATTACTACGATGGCGCGATTGACGGCCTCTCGCCCGACCACGAACGCCCTCGAGTGAGCCAAGATCGCGCACGATGAGAACGTGCCTTGTCAGGTCGACGCTTCATCGTTGAGCTTCACGCCGCGCCGGCGTGTGCGATCGACGTGCAATTCGAGCACGTCCGGACGGGAATAGTGGCCGAACGGATCGAAGTTCTGCCGTTCGCCGCGCACGAGCGCTGGATCCAGTTGCGCGACCAGCAAGCGCTCCTCGGCGACGCAGGGAGGCAGCAGCCATTCGCCGGTGGGCGAAGCGATGCACGAGCCGCCGTCGGCACAGACGTCCGGCAACGCGGAGCGCAACAGGTCCGCATGCGGCAGATGTGCAGGGATATCCTCGCGACGCATCAGGCCGCTCACTGACATCACGAAGCTGCGCGACTCGCGCGCGATGTGGCGGGTGAGGTCAATCGTATTGCGCACGTTTCCGGGCCATACCGCCAGATGCAGGTCCTCGCCCTGCGCGTACAGCGAGGAACGCGCGAGGGGCATCCAGTTTTCCCAACAGTTGAGCGCGCCGAAGGTGAAGTCATCGAGCGGAAAACACTTCAATCCGTGACCGTCGCCGGGCGACCATACCAGGCGTTCCTCGTAAGTTGGCACGAGCTTGCGATGCACATTGCGAATGTCGCCGTGATCATCGATGAGCACCAGCGAGCAATACAGGCTGTGTCCGCGTTCGCGCGTACGTTCGATGCAACCGAGCGCGACATGGATGCGGCGTTCCCTTGCGATCGTGCAGACGGGAGCGAGATCACCACGCGCAAGATCCACCGCCTGATCGGCGTAGTGCGCGAACAGGGATTTCTGCAATGCGGATTCAAAGCGAGCGCCGTCGGTGTGTTCGACCCAGAATGGATAGCCAGGCAGCACCGCTTCGCCGAATGCGACGAGACGCGCATCAGCTGCGGCTGCCTGGCCGATCCAGTCGGCCATCTTCGCGATAGTTGCCGTGCGATCCAGCCATACCGGAGCAATCTGCGCGAGCGCCACCGTCAAGGTTTGGGCGGTCATGAGTGATGCCAAAGCCGAGGGAGTGGCGAGTGTAGGGGCGTTCGCGTCCGCCCGCACCCGCACTTGGAAAGCGCGGAAGATTCGGTCGAACCATCGGTGGTGAGCGCCTTCCACTCGAGGTGAGCGCGACGTCAGCCTCCCCACCTCGGACAGTGCATTCAACGGTATCAGATCGTCGGATCGAATCCGCTGGCGAAGATCGTGTCATCGACGTACGTCGCGCAGTTGGAAAACTCCGAAGTGTTGTTGAGGCTGTCGGTCGCCAGGGATGTGATCGTGGACGCTATGGCGAACCAGTAGGATATCTTCACGCTGAACGTCACCGTGTTCTGTCCATTCACCGGATTGGCGGACGGCACGGTGACGT
>JBDSNK010000217.1:0-9019 GCA_039915385.1 Dokdonella sp. | reverse complement strand
ATGAATCCGTCGCACGCGCTGGTGCGCGAACACGTGCGCGCGGGTGGGCGCGCCTGCGCGCTCGAGGCCGGCGTCAACGGCGCGATGATCACGCTGTACGACAAGGGCAGCCATATCCCGCTGCTGTGGACGCACCTGATTCCCGCGACGATGGAAGGCCGCGCGCTGCACAACGTGCAGAACGCGATGTTCGCTGCAGCCATGGCGTTCGCACTCGGCATCAAGCTCGATGCGATCCGCCAGGGCCTGCGCACTTTCGACACCACGTTCTTCCAGGCGCCCGGGCGCATGAACGTCTATAGCGAACATCCGTTCAAGGTGCTGTTCGACTATGGCCACAACGCGCACGCGGTGTCGGTGATGGCCGATCTCGCGCAACGACTCGACGTGACGGGTCGGCGCATTGTCGTGCTCGCAGGTCCCGGCGATCGGCGCGACGAGGATCTTGTCGCAATCGCCAATGCCGTCGCCGGTCGTTTCGATCACTACATCTGCCGGCGCGACGATTCGCTGCGTGGCCGCGATGGCGACGAAGTGCCGCGCATCATGGCGCGCGCATTGGTTGCCGCCGGCGTCGCGAAGGACGTGATTTCGGAGATTCCGGACGAGCAGGAGGCGATCGACGCAGCGCTGCGCATGGGTCGTTCCGGCGATTTGCTGCTGGTGTTCGCAGACGCGCTGGTGCGCTCGTGGAAGCAGATCATCAAGTTCCGCCCGGAAGGTGCCACGGAAACAATCGCACCGACGCCGATCGCAGCCGCCGCAGCCGCGGAGGAGCCGGTGTTCGACGAAGCGAGCTTCGCTGCGCTTGGTGGTGTCGTGCGTGACGAACGTGGCATCCATCTGTCGCGGGAGGGCGAAGACTGAACGCCGAAAGGGTTCCTCTGCCGTTCGACGATTCGCGCCGCCTCACCGGATTCAATTTCTACTTCGCCGACGTTGGCGCGGTACTCGAAACCGCCGGCGTCGACATCGACGAAGCCGTGCTCGCAGAATGGGATGCGCGCGTGCGTCGCGTGCGCAGCGAACTCGGCTGGGCAGATGCCGCCGTTGTCGCTCGCGCACATGCAAGCGGCGCCTCGCTCGCGCTCGCCGCACCGCTCGACCAGTTGCTGACGGCCACCGAAGTCAACGAATGGGCGCTCACGTCGACGCTGTTTGCCTTCTCCCTCCGGCATCCAAGCCACCTCCAGCGGCTGAGGGTGCCCGAAGAGAAAAGGGAAGTCTTGCACGCGCCAGGGCATCCGGCAGCATGGGATGAAGATTCCGCAGTGCGTACATTGCGCGCCTATTCGCGCAGCGAACGCAATCCTGCACTTGTCGAACTGGTCGAAGCCGCGCAGGCGCGCGGGCTCACCGTCCTCATCGACGACGACACGATGTCGCTCGGCGTGGGGCGTGGCGTGCGCGTATGGCCGCTCGCGCAATTGCCATTGCCGGCATTGCTCGATTGGAATGCTCTGCATGACGCGCCGGTCGCATTGGTGACCGGCTCGAACGGCAAGACGACGACGACGCGACTGCTCGCCGCGCTGCTGCGCGCGCATGGACTGCAAACCGGCTACACCTGCACGGATGGCGTTTTCGTCGGAGACATCGCACTTGCGGCTGGCGACTATTCCGGACCCGCCGGCGCGCGCGTTGCCTTGCGCGCACCCGATGTCGAAGCCGCGGTGCTCGAAACCGCGCGTGGCGGCATCCTGCGTCGCGGCATCGCGGTGCAGCATGCGAACGTCGCCGTCGTCACCAATGTCAGCGACGATCATTTCGGAGAGTACGGCGTCCACGATCTCGATGACCTGGCGGCGGTCAAACTCGGTGTTGCCGCTACGCTCGGCGCGCACGGCGTGCTCGTGCTGAATGCGGACGATGGTCAACTCGTTCGTCACGCCGAAGCATTGCGTGTGCGACAGGCGTGGTTTGCGTTCGATGCGGATGCGCCGCTGTTGCAGGCACATCGCGCGCGCGGCGGCGCGACATGCGGCGTGCGTGCGGGGCATCTGCTGCTGCAGTTCGATGGCGACGAGCATGATCTCGGTGCTGTCGCCGCGATGCCGCTCACGTTCGACGCTGCGGCGCGCTACAACATCGCGAACATCGCGGCGGCAGCGCTCGCGGCGCAAGTGCTCGGCATTCCGGTCGCGACCATCGCCGCGGTGCTCGCCCAATTCGGCACGGAACGCAACGACAATCCAGGGCGCTTGCAACACTGGACGATTGGCGGCGTCGGGGTGTTCGTCGACTATGCGCACAATCCCGAGGGTCTGCGCGGCCTGCTCTACGTTGCCACAAAGGTACGCACGGGCCGCCTCGGCCTGCTGCTCGGACAGGCCGGCAATCGCGAAGACAACGAAATCCGCGAACTTGCCGTGGTCGCCGCAGAATTCAAACCCGATCTCGTCGTGCTCAAGGACATCGGTGGCATGTTGCGCGGCCGCGGCGCTGGCGAGATTTCGACGCTCCTGCGCGAAGCACTCATGCAACGCGGGACCGGCGATGCCGCTGTCGTCGAATGCCTCGACGAATATGCCGCCGTGTGCGAGCTGCTGGCGTGGGCGCGTGCGGGCGATGTGCTCGTGCTGCCCATCCACGGCAGCACGGTGAAACCGAAGGTCGCCGCCTTGCTCGATGATCTGCAGAGCCGTGGCTGGATTGCAGGAAACGCGCTGCCTGTCGCCTGAATCGCGTTGGCAGTGGCTTGCTGTCCTGGATCAGCGTCCCGTCGTCGCGGAGTCATCGAGTTGCAAGCGACACAAGCGTAGACTGGCGGTTCGATCTGGGGAGAGCCGTCATGCGATCGTATGTCCTGGTCTTGGGTTTGTTGCCGCTGTTCGCATCCGCCGCTCCACCGGCGGGCGGTGGCGGTCTGCACACGCCGCCCGGCGATGAAATGAGCAGCGAGCAACGCGCGCGCATCGACGCGCTGCTTGCACAAAACGTAGCCGAGCTGCAGCGTGCCGGCACGCTCGCGACGATCCCGCCATTGCTGGCACAGCAACAGGCCGGCCTGCAGTGGCCGTTGCGCGCGGTTGCGAGTTACTCGGATCCCGATTACCACGGTATCTCCAATTTCGTCGATCTCGATCCCACCTACCCGAACCACTTGCTCGACTGGAACTGCCAGGCGCGCACGTACGATCAAGCGGGTGGCTACAACCATGCCGGCATCGATATCTTCCTGTGGCCGTACCCGTGGCTGATGATGGATCAGCAATCGATCGAGATCGTTGCAGCCGCGCCAGGAACGATCATCGGCAAAGTGGACGACAACGACGACCGCAGTTGCCCGAACAACTACTCGGCCAACTGGAATGCGGTCTACGTGCAGCACGCGGACGGTACGGTCGCATGGTACGGCCACATGAAGAAGACGTCGCAGACGAGCAAGCCGATCGGCGCGACCGTCGCGACCGGCGAATTCCTCGGCAAGGTCGGCAGTGCGGGTTTTTCGTCAGGGCCGCACCTGCACTTCGAGAATCATTCCGCGGTCAGCAACTACACGATCCTGGAACCGTTCCATGGTGCATGCAATGCGCCGGCTTCGCTGTGGGCTCAGCAGAAGCCCTACAACGATTCGGCGTTGAACAAGCTCGCCACGCACTCAGCGCCGCCGGACTACCACCGCCCCAACTGTCCGAACCCTGTCGACGAAACGCCGAACCTGTCCGACCGCTTCCTGCCGAATCAGGCCGTCTACTTCGCCGCCTACTATCGCGACCAGCTCGCCGCGCAGGTCGCGAATTTCTCGGTGCTGCGTCCGGACGGCTCGACGTTCGTGACATGGACATTCAGGATGTCCGATCAGGTCCCCGATCCCTACTACTCGGCCGCCTACTGGTACTGGAACTACACCTTGCCCGCGAATGCGCCGAGCGGCGTCTGGCATCTGCGTGCGACCTACGAAAGCGTGACGTACAACCATGACTTCATGGTCGGCGACGTGATCTTCGCGAACGGTTTTGATGGTTGAAACCTGGATCGATCCGGACTGAGCAGCATTGCGGGCACGTCGAGGTTTGCGGTTTCGACGAAAAAGATCGCGGCTGAAGCCGCTCCTGCAAATGCGACCCATGGTAGGAGCGGCTTCAGCCTCGACGCCGTGGCTAGCCCTTCAAGCCCCTCAGAATTCGCAGCGATGGTTGTAGGAGCGGCTTCAGCCGCGATGACCTTGCTCTTCCTTCAGATTTCAAAAGAAGCTGCAACATCGTAGGAGCGGCTTCAGCCGCGATGCCGTCCCTCAGCATTCCAACAGACTGCGTGCGTCCGGCGACTGCACACCTGCGTGCCGCTGCTCAAGCTCACCGACTATGTCGGCGAGGCTGAGGTCGGCACCGCGCAGCAGCACCAGCAGATGGAACAACAGGTCCGCTGCCTCGCCACGCAATGCTTCGCGATCGCCCGATACCGCTGCGAGCGCAACTTCGACGCCTTCCTCGCCCACCTTCTGTGCGCGTCGCGCCGGAGTGCCGGCGAGCAGTTTCGCGACGTAGCTCGATGCGGGATCGGCGCCCGCGCGTCGGTCAATCAAGGTCTCCAGCTCGTTGAGCCACGGCTGCGAACGCGCTTGGCCATCGAAGCAGGTAGGTGTCCCGCGATGGCAGGTTGGACCCTGCGGCAACGCCTGCACGAGCAACGTGTCGCGATCGCAGTCGGCTGCGATCGACACCACGCGCAGCACATGGCCCGAACTTTCCCCCTTGCGCCACAGGCGCTGCTTCGAGCGCGACCAGAAATGCACCTCGCGCGTCCGTTCGCTGTGCAACAGCGCATCGCGATTGGTGTAGCCGAGCATGAGCACGCGACCGTCGTGCGCATGCTGCACGATCAACGGCACGAGGCCGTCGCACTTGTCCCAGTCCAGCGTCTCGATCAGCGGGTCGCTCATGGTCGCACCACGATGCCGCGTCCGGCGAGATAGCGTTTGAGGTCGCCTATACGGATCTCTCCACTGTGGAACACACTCGCGGCAAGCGCCGCATCGACACCGCAGTGTTCGAACACATCGGCAAAATGTTCGGGCTTGCCGGCGCCGCCCGATGCGACCAGGGGCAAGGTTGTCGTTGCGCGAACGGCATCGAGTTGGGCGCGCGCGTAGCCGCCGCGAACGCCATCGCTGCGAATTGAATTGAGCACGATCTCACCGGCGCCACGGTCGGCGACTTCACGTACCCACGAGAGCAGGTCGCGACCGCTGTCGCTGGCGGCCTCCGGCTTGCCGCTGTTGGCGACGACGCGCCATTGCGATGTTTGCTCGGCGCGTGCATCGAGGTCGATGCCGATCACGACACACTGGCTGCCGAAGCGCGCGGCAAGCTCGTCGATCAGTGCCGGCCGCGCCAGCGCAGGGCTGTTGACCGAGACCTTGTCGGCGCCGGCTGCAAGCACGCCTTCCGCATCGGCGACCGAGCGGATGCCGCCTGCGACGCAGAACGGAATATCGAGTTCGCGTGCGACGCGTTCGACCCAGGCCGGGTCGACCGTGCGCCCATCCGGACTGGCTGTGATGTCGTAGAAGACGAGCTCGTCCGCGCCTTCTTCAGCGTAACGTCGCGCCAGTTCGACGATGTCGCCGACCACGCGATGGTCGCGGAACTGCACGCCTTTGACGACGACACCGTCGGCAACATCGAGGCAGGGGATCACGCGGCGCGCGAGCATGCCAGTTCCTTCAGGGCGAGCGTACCCTCGAGCAGGGCAGTGCCGGCGACGCAGGCATCGACGCCGGTTGCGCGCAATGCATCAACATCCGCGCGATGGCGCACACCACCTGACGCAATCCACGCCAGCTGCGGCCAGCGCGCTGTGAGCATGCGATAGAGGGTGAGGTTTGGTCCGGCCCCCATGCCATCGTGCGCGATGTCGGTGGTCAGCACATGATGCAGGCCCGCGCGGGTGAAGCGGTCGAGCAGGACGGCGAAATCTGTATCGCTCTCCGCCTGCCACGCGTCGACCGCTGGGCGCCAGCGGCCGTCATCACCGAGGCGCAGGTCCATCGCGAGGCATAGCCGTTCCGGGCCGAACTTGCGCAACCAGCTTTCGAATACAGCAGGGTCGCGCATGGCGACGCTGCCAGCCACCACGCGTGCGATACCGGCGGCAAACAGCTGTTCGACGTCCGCGTCCGAGCGCACGCCGCCGCCGGCCTGCACGCGCAGTCCGCTACTGGCGATGCTCGCCAGCAAGGGAATCTGCGCCGGCCGGCCTGCGCGCGCGCCATCGAGGTCGACCACGTGCAGCCACACGGCGCCGGATTGGCGATAGCGTTTGGCGAGCGCGACGGCATCGGTATCGTAGTGCCGCGTCTGCGCGAAGTCGCCCTGACGCAGGCGCACGACGCGGCCTTCGCGCAGGTCAATGGCGGGAATGATTTTCATGTGATTGCGAAAAAATTCGACAAAAGGCGGCGACCGGCCGTCGCGGATTTTTCCGGGTGGAACTGTGTGCCGCAGACGTTGCGATCCGCTACGACCGCGGCAAATGCCGCACCATGCTCGCAATGCGCAATAGTCTGCGCGGTCGTCGCGGCTGCGTACCCGTGCACGAAATAGAACCAGTCGTTCGCGCCGATGCCGGCCAGCAACGGATGCGCCGGCGCGTCGCAAGTGACCTGGTTCCAGCCCATGTGCGGCCAGCTGGGCGCGGGCGGCAGGCGGCGCACGGTGCCGGGTATCAACCCGAGGCATTCGCTCAAGCCCTCCCCTTCAAGGGGGGGAAGAGTTGCGCTTTCGGACCATTGGATCGCGCGCCGATGAACGCCCGAAGACTGTGTGTGAGGGCCGGCCGGGTTTGGGAGGGGGTGGTGTGCGTGACGCGACGCAGTATTCTGCCCTTCCGCCGACGCCTCATACAGCAACTGCATACCGAGACAAACGCCGAGCAGCGGTTGCGAAAGTTTCGCGAGCACCGTATCCAGCCCACGCTCGCGCAACCCGCGCATCGCCTGTGCGGCGGCGCCCACGCCGGGCAGGATCACATGCGTCGCGTTGCGGATGCGCGCCGGATCGCCGCTGACATCCGCGTCGACGCCGACGCGCCGGCACGCTTCGCGCAGCGAACCGAAGTTCGCCCCACCCGCTGCGACAATAACGGCGCGCGTGCTCATGTGCTCGCACTCGTCGCAAGCATGCCCTTGCTGCTCGGCACGCTGTTGCCATCCCGTCGCAGCGCCTGGCGCAACGCACGTCCGACTGCCTTGAAGCAGGCTTCGATCATGTGGTGCGCATTGTCGCCGCGTACGCTCAAGTGCACATTCGCGCCGAGTGCGTCGGCGAGGCTGCGAAAGAAATGCGGCACGAGCTCGCTCGGCAACGCGCCGACGCTCACGCGTGGAAAGCTGCCTTCGAACACGAAGTACGGTCGGCCGGACAAATCGATAGCAACCTGGGCAAGCGCTTCATCCATTGGCAGGGTGAAGCCATAGCGGCCGATGCCGCGACGCTCGCCGAGTGCCTCGCGCAAGGCCTGGCCCAGTGCCAGTGCGGAATCTTCGACCGTGTGGTGCTCGTCGATGTGCAGGTCGCCCTCGCATCGCAGCGTGAGCGCGAAGCCGCCGTGCACACCGAGCTGCTCGATCATGTGGTCGAGAAACCCGACGCCCGTGGCGATGGTCGGGCGCGCCGTGCTGTCGAGGTCCACTTCGACCTCGATGCGCGTCTCGCGCGTGGCACGCGCAACGCGTGCGCGTCGCGGCGCATCAAGCAGCAGGTGTGCAATGGTGCTCCAGTCCAGGTCCGCACCGATGCGGATACCGCGGATGCCGAGATTGCGTGCGAATTCCAGGTCGGATTCTCGATCACCTATCACCGCGCTGCGTTCGCGATCGAGTTGACCGGCGCCAAGATAGTGACGAACTAGCCCGACGCCAGGTTTGCGCGTCGACGCATGTTCGGTCGGCAGGCTAGGATCGATCAGTACTTCACGAAAAAAGATGCCTTCACCGCCAAGGATATCGAGCAGCAACTGCTGCGGACCGACGAAGCTCGCATGCGGAAAGCTCGGCGTGCCGAGACCGTCCTGGTTGCTGACCATCACCAGTTCATATCCGGCATCGACGAGGCGACGCAACGCGCCAATGGCGCCGGGAACGAGACGAAACTTCTCGTACGCGTCGATCTGCTGATCCGCAGGTTCCTCGATCAAGGTGCCGTCGCGATCGACGAACAGGATTTTGGCGGCGCTCATCCCGCTTCTCCAGCGAGTGCTGCGAGCAGCGCGTCGTTTTCTTCAGGCTTGCCGATCGTGATGCGCAGACAGTTCGCCAGCCCCGGCTGGGTCGAGAAGTCGCGCACGAGGATGCCGGCGGCCAGCAAGCGCTCGAAAGCGGTCTGCGAATCGTCGAAACGCACGAGCAGGAAATTCGCCGCCGACGGCCATATCTTGCGTACGAACGGGGATGCGGCCAGCGTCCTTGCCACGCGCTCGCGCTCGCCGATCAGGATACCGATGCACTCCTGCGTGCGGGTCAGCACCTTGGTGTCGAGTGCCGCGAGGCCAGCGCGCACACTCTGCGTCGGCAACGGATACGGCGCGGCGATTCGGCCGATCAGTTCGATGATGTCCTCGCGAGCGATCAGGGTGCCGATACGCTCGCCGGCCAGCGCATGCGCTTTCGACAAGGTCCGCAGCACTGCCACGTTCGCATGGCGTTCGATCAGCGCGCTCGCGCTCGCGACGCCGGCGAACTCGACATAGGCCTCGTCGACGAGCAGCAAGGAACGCCCGGTGAGCTTCGCTGCCAACGCTTCAATCACGTCACCGGGGTAAAGCGTGCCGCTCGGGTTGTTCGGCGAGCAGACGATGACGAGCTTGGTGTCGTCGTCGCACAGCGCAAGCAGCTGTTCCGGGGCGAGCGCGAAATCGTCGTCGGCGTCGAGCGCGAGTGCGCGATAGTCCGCGCCCTGCAGCGCGCTACCGATGCGATACATGCCGAAGGTCGGTGCGAACGCGACGACGTTGTCGCGCCCGGCACGGCAGAATGCGCGCAGCAGCAGGTCAATCGCTTCGTCACTGCCGCGGCCGA
>JBDSNK010000186.1:0-9583 GCA_039915385.1 Dokdonella sp. | reverse complement strand
ATCGTTCGCAGTCGGGCGAACTCGGTGAGGGGCCATTGCCCGCGAGAATCGTGTTGGTGAGGAAGGTCAGTCCGAATCCGCCGTGCACATCCGCGAGTGCGCCGGACAATCCCTGCGCGCCGTGATTTCCGGTGATGGTCGAATTGACGAAGAAGACGCGCGCACCGCCGTCGTTGAGGAGCGCGCCGGGATTGCCTGCGTTGCCGCTCATGGTGACGTTTTCCAGTCGCACATCACCCGCGTGGCTGATATCGATGCCGCCAGCGAAGCGCGCGGTGTTGTTGGCAATGAGGGTGCGGCGCAGGGTGATCGAGGACGGTGTCTCCAGTGCGAGTGCGCCAGCGAAGTCGCCGCTGTTGTCACTGATTTCGCTGTCGTCGAGTTCGAGGCACAGGTCTGTACCGTTCATCGCGATGCCACCGGCGAGCGCATTCATCGAACCCGTCGTTGCAGGGTCGGTATTGCCGGTGACGCGTACGTGATCGCCAAGGATGCAGCCGAAGTTGTCGATCCCTGCGGCGCCGCCGAACTGATGGGCGTGGTTGTCGCGAACGTCAACAGCGTGCATTGCCAAGTGCACTCCAGTGCCCACGCGCAGTCCCGCGCCCGCCGATCCATCGCCGCTACTTGCATCGGGAATGTTGCCGTTGACCAGAGCAAGGTTCGAGAGGTCGATCATCCGGCCCGCGGCTGCGCGGAGGTCGAGCACGCGATCGAGCGCGCCGCCATCGATGATGCTGGCCTCGCTGCTTTCGCCGTGCAGCGAGAGATCGTCCGT
Source organism: Dokdonella sp. (assembly GCA_039915385.1). Lineage (GTDB taxonomy): Bacteria > Pseudomonadota > Gammaproteobacteria > Xanthomonadales > Rhodanobacteraceae > Dokdonella_A. The sequence goes on along the minus strand of JBDSNK010000186.1, from coordinate 8,805 downwards.
CACGTCGAGATCACCTGACGCGCCGTTGTTCTCGGCGACTCCCGCAATGCTCAGCGTGAAATGCCCGGCTGGCAGTGCTGCCTCGTCGGCACCGGGGAGCGCGTTGCTCTCCATGATTGCTGCGCGCAAGCTGCACGCACCCTTGGCGTCTGCGCACTGTCCATCTCCGGGATTCGCATCGACGGAGTCGGTCTCGACATCGACGTTGAAGGTTGCGGCAAACGTGGGTGCTGGAAACATGAGCAGCAGTGTGAGGTGCAGGACGCGCACGCGAGTGCCTGCGGTGTCGGCAGAGCGGTCGATCTGGTGGCGCATGCGATGCTCCCGACAGGTTCCGGATCGCGCCAGTGTCTGCCACGCGCGCCATCCGATCATGAGTGCAAACGCCCAGGTGCGAACGCGCATCGTCATCGCCTTCCCTGACGTATCGAGCGTGCATCAAGCCCGATGCGAAGACGCCGTGATCTGATTCACCCGATCAGCAGCGCCCGCGCCTTCGCCGCGATGAATGGCAGATGATGTGCGAACTGCACGACTTCGCGCACGCTGGCTGACAGATGGTTCTCCGACTGGAACACCGGTGTCAGCCAGCGACTTATGGTTTGCAGCCGTTGCGTGTTCGCCCGTGAGGTTCGATCGAAGTAGGCGAGTGCGCCCTGGAGATCGGCGTGCCGTCGCAGCGCCTGTACCAAAGTCGCAGCGTCGAGCAAGGCCATGCGCGCACCCTGGCCCAGCAACGGGCTCATGCTATGAGCAGCGTCGCCGATGATAACGGCGCGTCCTGCCGTGAGGCGATGCATTGCAACATCGCGGTAGCGGTAGACGATCGGCGTCACGCCACTGTCGTTGTGCAGCAGTGCCGCGAGGTGAGGGCAATGTCTTGCAGCGACGTTGCGCCAGGCGCCGCTGTCGCAAAACGCCTGCGCGCGCTCAAGATCGATGTTGATCGACACGTTCACTCGCGGCGGTGCGTCAGCGCTGCAGCGGCCGACAGGCCACACCGCCACATGCCGCGTTCCATCGAAATACTGCATCAGGCGATCACCGGCAAGATTCTGCGGGTCATCGATGCAGGCCACGGCAGCTGCCGTCGGATATGGATGGTCTCGCTTGACCCGATCTGCAAAATTCTTGCGCAGAGGCGAGTTGGCGCCGTCTGCCACCACGATGAGATCGTAGGGGCCGCAGATAGTCGCCTCGACCGCGTGCAGCATGCCGCGTTCGGGGTCAATGGACGCGATCCGCCGCGAGAGAAACAACCGTTCGCGGCCACTATCGAAATCGCCCATGCACGCGATCAGATGATTGCGCTGGATGCCGAGTGCGTAACTTCCGGCTGCATGATCTGCATAGCGGATGTGGGTGAGCGTCTTTCCGCTCAGGTTTTCCGCGCCGAATGCGCTGACGCGTGCGCCGAGCGCCAATGCGCATTCGCCCAAACCCAGATCGGCGAGCAAGGCCAGTGCGGGTGGTTGCAGCAGCAAGCCGGCGCCGTCAAGGCCAACCGCATCGCGCCGTTCGAAGTGGTCGATTGTGTGGCCCAGGCGACGCAGGCCGATCGCAGCGGCAATGCCGGCGAGGCCGTAGCCGACGATGGCGATCCGCAGAGGACGATTCATGATGTTTGCGCGCGCAGCGTTCAGCGACGCACGCTGGCGGCGACGCGTATCGCGTCGTCTGCCACCGCTGTTATGCCTTCGCGCTGCGGGAGCGTGTCGGGTGTCTGTACATTCCAGGCAAGGCCAACGCGTTGCAGCAGACGGATCACGCCAAAACCGATATCGACCTGACCACGATACAAGCCATGCCGCGCGGACGCGGGAAATGCATGGTGGTTGTTGTGCCAGCTTTCTCCCATCGAAAACAGTGCGGCCCACGGCACGTTGTGCGCCTGCACGGCTCCGGTATCGACGATCCAGCTTTGCGGACCATGCGAGTGACAGATGTAGCCGACAAACCAGTGCATCGATACACCGGTTGCGACACGCGCGAACACGCCCCACACGAGCCACGGCATGCCACCGACTAGATACAGCAGCAGCGCGAGCGGAAGCTGCTGCAGCATCCAGGTCCGTTGCAGAAACCGGTAGAACCCGTCGTCAGCGATGCCCGGACCCGCATCGAAACCGGGCGGATTGAAGAGCTTGAGGCGGCAATGCAGATTCCAGAAGGCATCCTTCAGCATGCCTTGCCCATGACGCAGATACGGATGGCAGTGGGGCTGGCGCTGCGCCCAGTCGCGAAAATCGTGCGACTGGATGATCCACATCGGGCCTTGCATGCCGACCAGGGTTCCCATCCAGACCATCGTGTGCTCCAGCCATTTCGGGCATTCGAACGTGCGATGAATCAGGCGGCGATGGAATCCGATCGAATGACCCATGCACATCGTCAGTTCGAGCAGGACGGCATACGCCGCCAAGGCGCTCCAGCTGAAATAGATCGGCCCCAGCACGAGCGCGCCGAGCAGCATGCCGCCATTCCAGAGTGATCGCGATGGGTCCCAGACGACCCGGCCGGCCATGGGATCGGCATGCGGATTGATGCGCAGCGAGTTGACCTTGAAGGGGCCAGACGCCGAATCGTTCAAGGTGTTGGAAATGTGCGCTTCAATCATGATGGAAAGCTCCTGCGGACAGGAAGCAGCATGGGAGAAGCGGTTGCGCCTCGTCTTCCCGAATGACAGTTCAGGAATAGAATTTCAGAACGAGTGCTAGTTCCGTCAACGCGATCAATGACTTGCCGGCTTCCTGGATGATCAGGCGGGAATCCGCTGTCGCCTGTCCATGCGCTTGTCAGCGAATTACGCTGCCGCCGCATGTAGCCGCAACCCCAACGCCCGCGCGACCTTCAACACGGTTGCGAAGTCGGGATTGCGATCGCCGGACAGCGCCTTGTACAAACTCTCGCGCGACAAGCCGGCATCACGCGCAACACGCGACATGCCTTGCGCGCGCGCGATGTCGCCGAGGGCCTTGGCGATGAAGGCTGCGTCGCCATCGCTCTCCTCGATGCATGCATCGAGATACAGCGCCATTTCCTCCGCGGTGCGCAGATGCTCGCTGACGTCGTAGGGGAGGGATTTGGTTTTGGCCATGATGGATCTCACAGGTTCTTTGCGAGGGCGAGCGCGGCTTTGATGTCACTTTCCTGAGTGGACTTGTCGCCGCCAGCCAGCAGCACAATAAGCACGTCACCGCGTTGAGCGTAGTAGACGCGATAGCCGGGACCGCAGTCGATCTTGAGTTCGGACATGCCACCGGTGAGTGCGCGATGCTGCCCGGGATTGCCCGCAGCCAGGCGTTCGACGCGCGCCAGAATACGCGCACGTCCCACCGCGTCCCGCAGGCCGTCAATCCAGATGCGATACACATCTGTGGCTTCCATGCGCCTTCGAAGTGTATCCACTGGGCTACAAAATGCAAGAGACTACAGATTCTGATAATTCGGCCCGCTCGCCCCCTCCGGCGTCACCCACGTAATGATCTGGTACGGATCCTTGATGTCGCAGGTCTTGCAGTGCACGCAGTTCGCGGCATTGATCTGCAGGCGTTTGCCCGCTGCATCGTCGATGATCTCGTAGACGCCGGCGGGACAGAAACGCTGGCAGGGATTGCCGTATTCCTCGGCGCAGCGGGTGACGCAGATGTTGGTATCGGCAACATGCAGATGGATCGGCTGGTCCTCGTCGTGTTCGGTCGCGGCGAAGTAGACGCCGGCGAGACGATCACGTGGAGCGAGGCTGCGTTCGACATAGGCAGGTTGTTTCGGCGACGCCGCATTCGCTTCGTCGTGCGTCGCCGCTTCCGTTGCGTCGAGCTTGTCGAGCGATGACCAATCTGCGTGGTTCTTCAGCGTCCACGGTGACAAGCCCTGGGTGATGGTCTCCCAGCCTGCGTTGGCGAGACCGAACAGCAGTCCCTTGTTGAAGCCCGGGCGGATATTGCGCACTTTCTTCAGCTCACTCATCACCGCAGATGCGCGCAGCTTTGCGTCGAAACCTTGCGATGTGCCGGTTGCCGCGATGTGCTCGGCGGCGAGCATGCCGGAGCGAATCGCCTGATGCGTGCCCTTGATCTTTGGCACGTTCACGAGACCGGCGGAGTCGCCGATCATGAGCGCGCCGGGCATCTCGACCTTCGGCAACGATTGATAGCCGCCCTCGATCAACGCGCGCGCGCCTGCCGAGAGGATCGTGCCCCCTTCAAGCAGCGATTTCATCATCGTGTGGTTCTTGAACTGCTGGAACGCTTCCCACGGACGGAACAGCGGATCGGCGTAGTCGAGACCGACGACGAAGCCGACCGCGACGCGATCGTGATCGAGCTGATAGACGAAACTTCCACCGTAAGTCGACGTGTTCAGCGGCCAACCGAGCGTGTGCATGACCTTGCCGGCTTCGGCGCGACCGGCCGGCAGCTGCCACAGCTCCTTGATGCCGATGCCGTAGGTCTGTGGATCGGAGTTCTTGTCCAGTGCGTACTTCGCGATCAGCTGCTTGCTGATGCTGCCGCGGCAGCCTTCGGCGAGCACCGTGGTCTTCGCGCGAATATCGATGCCTTGCGTATAGCTCGCCTTGTGCGTGCCATCTTTCGCAACGCCCATGTCGCCGATTCGCACGCCACAGACGGCGCCGGCATCGTCGAACAACGGTTCGGAGGCAGCGAAGCCGGGATAAATCTCCACGCCGAGTGCTTCGGCCTGCGGCGCCAGCCAGGCGCACAAGGCACCGAGCGATACGATGAAATTGCCGTGATTGTGCATCTGCGGCGGCGTGATTGGCGACTTCGTCGCGCGTTGCGCGTCGCGCAGCCACCAGAACTCATCTTTCGTGACCGGCACGCAGATCGGTGGCGGCGTCTTGCCCCATTCGGGCAGCAGTTCATTCAAGGGTTCGGGCTCGATCACCGCGCCGGACAGGATCTGCGCGCCGACGGTCGAGGCCTTTTCGATGACGCACACGCTGAGCTCGGGCTTGATTTGCTTGAGACGGATCGCGAACGCGAGCCCGGCCGGCCCCGCGCCGACGACGACGACGTCGTATTCCATGATGTCGCGTTCGCTCACGGTAGGCTCCGGCTTGCTGGGATTGGAATCCGGATTGTCCGGCTTCGGCGATGATGCGGCAAACCATGCGAAAAGGAGCGCGCGACAGGCATAATCAAAGCCTTGTCCCACAAGCCCAAGACAGATGACCGACCCGGCCAACGATAGCGAACTTCGCGGTGCAACCGCTTTTCAGCAACTGCATTGGCTCGCCGGTGGACGCATCGACAGCGCCAGACTGACAGACGCGTACATCGCTGCGATCGCGCGCGAGAATCCGCAGCTCAACGCGTTCCTTGCGCTTGACGGCAGCGCTCCCGCGCTGGCTGCGGCGAGCGATGCGCGTCGGCGCGAGGGCAGCACGATCGGTCGCCTCGATGGATTGGCCGTTGCCATCAAGGACAATTTCGATGTCGCCGGCCTCGCCACCACGGCCGGCCTGCCGGGTCGCCGCAACCGTGTTGCCGCCGCGGATGCGAGTGCCGTCGCGCGCTTGCGCGCCGCTGGTGCGGTGATCCTCGGCAAGACCAACCTCGATGAAGGTGCGCTCGGTACCGCCAGTGCAAATCCGCACTACGGCGCGGTGCAGAATCCGCTGCGCGCGGGTTACACCGCTGGCGGTTCCTCCGGCGGTTCCGCCGCTGCCGTTGCCGCGGGCTTGTGCAGCTTTGCGCTCGGCAGCGATACGCTGGGTTCGACGCGCATTCCCGCCAGCCACTGCGGCGTTTACGCTCTGAAGCCCACGCACGGCGAGGTTTCCACCCGCGGCCTCGTGCGTGCGGCGCGCAGGCTCGATGCAATCGGCATCCTCGCGCGCTCGGTCGAGGATCTGGCGATCGTCGTGCAGGTACTCGATGCACACGACCCGGCCGACCCTCGCTCGCGCAAGCGTCGCGTCGCGCTCGCGACGCCGGATTGGGAGCCGGGGCGGCTGCGCAGCGCGTTTGCGCGCGACCTCGGCGCATTGGGGGTAAGCGCCGATGTGCGCGCGGTGTTCGCTGCGGCGATTGCCCGAATAGGTGACGTGTTCGGCAGCCGAGTCGACGTCGATTTCGCCGATCATGACCTCGGCCGCACGCGTCGTGCCGCCCTGCTGGTGATGGAAAGCGAGCTCGGCGTCGAACTGGCCGATGACATTGCTGACGCGGCACACCCGCTGTCGCCGCGCCTGCGCGCGATGCTCGATTTCGCGAAATCCAAATCCGCGGTCGAGTATGCCGCGGCCGATCGTATCCTCGATGCGACCGTGCTCAAGGCGCGTCGCCTGTTCGCGGACATGGACGTACTTGTGTTGCCGACCGTAGCGCACGGCGCCTATCCGTTGGCGGAAGGCGAGCGTTCCAACGACGCCGACCTCACCGCCTTCGCGAACCTGGCTGGCTGTCCCGCCGTCAACCTGCCAATGGGCACGTTGCCAGATGGCATGCCTATCGGCATGCAACTGGTCGGTCGCCCCGGCGCGGATTTGCGCCTGCTTGAACTCGCCGGCATCTGCGCGGCAACCCTGGATGCGGCGCCGCCTTACCCCACGCGCGTCTAGTTCTTACATGAATACGCGGACCAAGACCAAGGTCTAGGCCCTGTAAGTCGTGACAAATCGTATCCGGCCGCATCCGTAACGGTACTCGTACCGTAAGATGTGACAGTTGCGCTCGATTGTTTGCTGTGGTTGCGACTACACTGACTGCGGCAGGCATGACATGTGCATGTGCGGCTGCTTATCCAGGGTGCACGTCGTGGGGACGTGCTGAAGCGAATCCAGGACGGACCCTGAAGGCTTTGTTTTCGGCCTCGGGAAGCGCTGTGTGCGCGGAAGCAGTGACATTGGCGGTCATCAGGGGATTTGGCATGTATTTGCAGGTTGCGCTTCGCGGTCAACCTTGCGCAGAAGTGCGCATTCGATCTTCCTTCCCGACGACATGGCGCGCGCGCCTGTTGCGGCTTTGTGTCGCTGCAACCCTCGTACTGGGCACGATGCAGGCAGGCGCACAGGTGCAGCGCGGCTTCATCAATTTAGGCTTCGAGCTGCCGACTGCGGGCGCTTCGGTATGTTATTTCCAGGTCCCGTCCAGCACCGTTCCGGGCTGGGAAACCACGCATCCCTCTGCCGGCGGCACCGCATGCGCGCCGAATATCCCCGCGGCCACTGGCCCTTTGATCGAGATTTGGTCGAACGGTTTCAACGGCATCCCGCCGCGGCAGGGCACCCAGTTCGCTGAGCTGAACGCGCAACAGGCCTCGCGCCTGTTCCAGAACGTGTGTCTGGTCCCTGGCGAAACGATCGACTGGACCTTCAGCCATCGCGGGCGGCAGAGCGCGACGACGGGCGATGTCGCGGAGTTCCGCATCGGCACTACCGCCGGCAGCAATCGCGTTGCGCAGGCACTCGACTCGAACGTCGGCAGCCCAGGGTCCGTGACTTGCTTTCCTAACGATGGCAGCGTTACTGCGGGAACCTGCGCGCGCTCGACGACCAATGGTTGGGGCGACTACAGCGGCAGCTTTACCTGGAACGGGGCGGCAGGGGTCCAGGCGGTCGGCTTCGAAGCGATTTCCTCGGCCGGCGGCAACGACTCGCTAGGCAACTTCCTCGACAATGTCCAGGTCACGCTGCGCCCGTTCGTGGAGTTGACCGGCAACACCAGCGTCACCGAAGGCGCGGCATTTACCAAGCCGCAGATCCGCGTGATTGGTACCGTCCCCGCCGGCGGCATGAATGTGCAGGTGGTGTTGAGTGGCACTGCCACCCTGACCAGCGATTACACGACCGCTAGTGGCACCAACACCGTGACCATTGCGGTGCCGGCCGGTTTCTACGACGGCACTACCGCGGCCAGCCAGTTCGACGTGCCGATCACGGCCATCCTCGATGACGCGGTGATCGAGAACAACGAAACCATCCTGATGACGGTGCAGCCGTCCGCAGGCGTCTACCTGCTCGCCTCGACCACGGCTTGCGGCGGCGTGCCGAACGCCACGGCCTCATTGACCATCGTCGACAACGACATCGATCTCGCCACCACCAAGAGCGTCAACAACCCGACGCCGACGCTCGGCAGCAGCGTGCAATACACCGTTACCTATAAAAACAACACCGCCAAGCCCACCGTTGCCCCGCTGACCGCTCATGATGCGCTTGCGCCGATTGCAGATGCGGTGCCCGCTGGACTCACCTTCACCGCGTGGACCTGCACTGCCAGCAATGGTGCGAGCTGCCCCGGTGGCGCGGTGAACGGCACGGTCAACGGCTCCGGCACGATCAGCGGCAACGCGAACCTGCCGGCCGGTTCCGGCGCCGCGGGCGGCAGCCTGACCTACGTGATTACCGCGACGGTCGACACCTGCGGTAGCGCTATCGTCAATACCACCACCATCACCAATCCGGCCGGCTTTGCCGAAGGCACGTCGGTACAGGCGGGTTTCACTTCGCCGGCACCTGGGGGGATCGCGAATAACAGCGCGTCGGCCACGTTGACTGCACCATGTCCTCCGCAACTGACGGTGACGAAGACGTCGACGCCGAACCCGTTCACGGTCGGCCAGTCGGCGCTGTACACGATCACGGTGGCGAACACGGGTGCCGGTCCGACGGCTGGCAACATCACGCTGACGGACACGCTGCCGACAGGTATTACGCTGACGAGTGCAACGGGAACCAACTGGAGCTGCACGGGAACGACCGCGCTCAGCTGCACGTTCACCGGCACGATCGCGGCGGGCAGCAACACAGTACTGACCTTGAACGTAACCGTGGCGGCG